>JBIPLZ010000006.1:0-18784 GCA_044369395.1 Flavobacteriales bacterium
CATATTCGTTTTTTGCCAACACAATTCCGGAAAATTGACCTTCTAATACCACGGAATCGGATTTCTCGGTATGTTCCCATTCAGATTTTAGTGTGCTTTCAAAAGTACATTCCTCATGTATGACCGATGTTTTCTTATTTAATTCTAGGAAATCGAATAGACTTGTTTGAATAGAAGTATCTCTTAATGTATAAATACTAACTGCACCTAAATCGGCTTTTTTATTAAGCAAATCGATGATTTCAGGATAATTGGGGTAAATGTCATTCATAAACCAATTGTCTTGAATTGCAATGTAATTGAATGGAAAATGGAGGGCGTTTTGTAAATTATCTTTCGAAGTTGTTACCACCACGAACCCTTTTCGTTTCATCTGGATGAATGGAATGTTTGGCGCTACCGCATCCAATACTAGGATTTTTGAACTTCGGGATATGCCAATGGAATCGAGTTTTTTGTCAAGTTTATTATAATCGTAAACCAAGGATGCGGTTTTATCCCATTGCCCCGTAATTCTCTTGTCGATTTGTGTTGCATAGGATTCTTCCATCATAAGGCTCACGCAAATTATCAAAGTTGAAATCTGGATATACATCGGGATTTTCTGAATTGCATTTTGAACTCTAGAAAACAATGCAATCAACAATAGAAAAATGGGTAAATAAAACGTGTCAATAAAATAATAATCATGATTGCTGAATTGCTGCATCATGGCGAAAAAGAAACACACACAGCCCCAAAAATCAATTAGAAGAAATAGTTTTAAATAAGATACAGAAGAATTAGAAGTTTGATTTTTCTTAATTGATAAAATAATAAAAAGAATAATCAAACCTGCTAAAACGCAATATTGCATTATACTCATGTACTGAAGTAGCCACCTCGATTGAACATTTTCAAGAATTTCAATGAATTCAGTAATCGAATTTGCTGGCTTTAACTCATTTAAAAACAAAGACCCATGGAGATTTCTCAAATGAACATTCCAAAAATAATAACTAGCAATAAATATAAAAGAACCAATAATTAACGTTGCCGATTTAAATTCAAATTTCTTCTTCTGAATAAATTGAAGTACTTCAATGCCTGAAATTGTTAGTAAAGGAATAATAAACGTGGTGCGACTCGCAGCTGCAATTGTTAAAAAAATAAAAGCTACAGGCAATAATTTAGTTGATACATTTATTCTGCAACTAAAATAATAATACAAACCAATTATTGAGAACGAAAGTGACGTAATACCCGGTATAAAACCTGCTTGATAATACACCCAAACTGGCGACAATGCTGCAAATAATGTTATGAAAATAGAACCTAAAAAATTAATATTAAAGAGGCGAGAAATTCGAAATAAATAAAGGAAGCCAATAACACTAATTAATAATTCATAGATACGAAAAATCCAGGGTTCTTGTGTATGAAAAAGTTTCATGAAACCAGCAACTATGATCTCATGAATAGGGAAATCGACTGAAGTAATTCCTGAATTTCCTGCAACTAAAAAATCGCCTGGAAATTGGGTGTTTAATACAAATGTTTGAGGATAAAATAAATTGAACTGGTTATCGAGAAATCCTAATGCAATGGCATAACGGTCGGCTTGCGCCCATGCATGCGTGTACAAAGGGAATTCATTGATTTTATTTAAGTGAAAAAAACAACTTGTAAGAAGTAATAAAAAGAAAACAAAGAGTAATTCTTTTCGATTCTTTGATAATTTCATTTCAATAAATGATTAGCCTTAAGAATAAACCCTAAGCATGTTTCCACTTAAGCTTGTGTTGTACTTCGTTAATGGGCTGTTTGCTGGGCCATTTTGCACTGTGCCATTTGTATTAAAACTAGCACCATGGCTAGGACAATTAAAACGATTATTTGAGGACTGAAATTGAACATTGGTCCCTTGGTGAGTACATGCCGCTGATACTGCAATATACTCGCCAGCACTGGTTTTGGCTACAATCACACCTTGTGAAATCACATAACCTCCATTTGCCGCTAATGCAGAATTTGCTGAACTACTTAGGTCGAGCGTAAAATCAATATTCGTATTGTTTTCTTTCTTGCAAGCACTGAGGCATGATGTAACAAGAACACCGGTTGCACCAATCCCAACTAATGATAAAAATTCTTTTCTGTTCATTTTTATAGCACTATTTTACGAGTTTTATCCAATTTGAAAACGATTAATTGAATTTCTGTTAGACTAAAAATGTCATCTCAGGTTTTGGAAAATCTGGAAATGCAGCCAAGGCTTGTTCGTACATTTCATTGATGTATGCGCGCGCTTTGTCTAAGTCATCAGCCGAAAATAAAAAGAGAACTTCTTCTGCATTATCTGCATTTTTCCACAAATGCTCTAAGTTCATTCCGCGTTCGGCATGTTCAGCTGCATCCGATAATAAAACCATTTCAATATCATCGAAATTGACTCCGGTAATTCTTGCGAGAATATGTGCCATGTTTATAAATTTATGAGCGCAAGATAGAGATTTCAGCATGTATTTAAAGAGTACTATCCATGGTTTTTGATAAAGTAAAAATGCCTTCTCGTTATTTCGTTCTATTTTTGCTTAATGAAAAAACTGCTCATTATCGGAACCGTTTGGCCCGAACCAACTTCTTCTGCGGCTGGTGGACGAATGATGCAGCTCATTCATTGGTTTCATCAGGCAAACTGGGAAATTTGTTTTGCCTGTCCTGCCGAAGAAAGTGAATTCTCATTCCCACTTCAAGAATTGAATATTCGTAAAGAAACTATAATTCTAAACGACCCGAGTTTCGATGCGTTCATAATCGAACTTTTGCCAGATGCAGTGTTGTTCGATCGCTTTATGATGGAGGAGCAATTTGGCTGGCGAGTAGCTCAACACAGCCCGCGCGCAATTCGAATTCTCGATACCGAAGATTTACATTGTCTTCGAATTGCCCGTCAATTGGCCGTTCAGGAGAATCGCGAAATGACCGAAACGGATCTGAAAAACGACAATGCAAAACGTGAAATTGCGTCTATTCATAGATGTGATTTGAGTTTGATGGTTTCTTCGTTTGAAATGGAATTACTGTATTCTGTCTTTCATATCGATGAACGACTTTTGCATTATTTGCCTATTCAAGTAAAAGGGCCTTATTCCTTCGAGCCAACTTTTGAAGAACGAAGTGGATTTGTGACCATTGGTAATTTTCGTCATCCACCTAATGCAGATGCAATCCGATTTCTCAAAACCGACATTTGGCCTCTCATCCGAAATGTTTTACCCAATGCTCAAATGCATGTGTATGGTTCGTATCCATCACCTGCTTTGTTGCAATTAAACCATCCAGCTTCGGGTTTCAATGTTCATGGAAGGGTCGAAAATGCCATGGAAGTGATTCGAAAAGCACGTGTTTGTTTAGCGCCATTACGTTTTGGCGCGGGCATCAAAGGCAAACTCCTCGAATCCATGATTTGCGGAACACCATCTGTAACCACGCGCATTGGTGCTGAAGGAATGCAGGGCAATTTACCATGGAATGGCTATGTCTGCGATGATGCAAGTGATTTTGCTATGTCTGCAGAGCAACTGTATTCATCCAAAGATGACTGGACCAAAGCTCAAGCACATGGAAAGCAAATCCTTGAAACACTTTTTGAATCGGATTCTCCATCGCAAGAATTCATCGCACGTGTTCATTCTATTTCAGAGCATCTTGACGAACACCGTTTGGTAAATTTTACAGGAACCATGCTTATGCATCATACCTTACAAAGCACCAAGTATTTATCGAAATGGATAGAGGAGAAGAATAGGAAAAATTAATGTGCTGATGAAAAAAAGGATGTGCTGATGAATAAAATGTGCTAATCTGCTGATGAGAATAGTGATGTGCTGATGAAAGGTATACTTTATCACAAGTTAATCCGAATCATCTCCAAATCATCA
This sequence comes from Flavobacteriales bacterium, assembly GCA_044369395.1. Taxonomy (GTDB): domain Bacteria; phylum Bacteroidota; class Bacteroidia; order M30B66; family M30B66; genus CALQRR01. Next base: position 3,924 of record JBIPLZ010000006.1, read on the forward strand.
ACACATCGAACACATCAAACATCATCTTCAAATCTTCAAATTTCCAAATCTTCAAATTTATTTTTCATCAGCACATCAACACATCGAACACATCAGCACATCAAATCATCATTGTTCCGATACAGTTTTTCCTTTGGGATATTCTACCGAATAGCTATAGCGTATTTTCTTACTATCGTTTGGTTTGATGGTATAGTTCCAGAAAAGTTTGCCGTATTCTTTGGTGTATTCAGCTCCTTGATAATCGAGAAGTTCCACCTTGATTTCATCTCTTCTGCTTAGTGGAATTTGATCCAAGACTTCAATATCGATGGCTGCACCTTTGTTATTGCGGATGGTGGTTTCCCAAACGTAACTGTCTTTCTGTGAATCGGCAATGAATTTCTTGGATGATTTGTCTAAAACTCGAATACGTTTTACAACAATACGTTCGTCGCGGCCTAATGAAATCAATAATGTATCGCTAGAAACAGAAGGGTTAAGTTGCGTTTGACCGATGTACATATCGTCGAAAAAGATATTTGCTGGGCCAGCAAGCATATTGTACTTGCCGTAATCGGTGATTTTTGCAAGTAAGAATGCGGCTTGTTCAATCTTAGGAACTGTATGGTATTTATAGGTTGCAGGCACATTATACGTTTGAATTGCGCAAATATGTTCTTTGCCATCGGAAGGAATATTTTGTCTTGCATCAATCTCGAATTCAACGTTGATTTCATTTTCGTTCACATTGACTTCATAGTTGTATGGATTCGCTTCGTCTTCTTCTACAGCATCTCTTTTAACTTTCTTCGATTCAACCTGCATCATATTCATTGCCGCACCTGTATTTGATAAAGTTTGAGGCTGTGGACGATACACGTAATAGTCGATATATTTTGGAGACATGATTGGACGATTGTTATTCATGCTAGGATTTGCTGTCGAAATGGTAATTTTTACATCTTTCCAATCGTTTCCAGTGTTTTGAAATAATTTGGCTTTGTAAAAAATATTGACAGGTTGCGTGGTGTTTTGCACCTTGATATCGTACATCGGTGCCCATCCTGCCTGATTAACTAGATATGTTGGATGAATAGTAAGAGCTCCACCGGTTTCTGAAGAAAAGCTCAGGATGATTTCTTTAACAGGTTCTTTGAGTTTTACACCCATTTCGTCGAGTTGCTGTTGGAATTTTTCGGATTTCTCATTGAATCGTGCCACTTTTATATTCAGATCGAATAACTTCTTCCTCAAATCCATTAAACGCGCTCGGTAGAAATCGGCAAGTGTAATAAGTTCGGCAGGTTTGAGACCTTCTTTGGTGCTTCCCAATTTGGTGTTGTTATCGATCAGTGCAATTTCGCCGGCCCAAACTGCTCGTTGTTCTTCGAACCACATTAAATCTTGTTGAAATGATTTGATTGAATCGCGAAGACGATCGGCTTTTGGATCTTTGGGTGCCGCATTTTCCTCGGTAAAATAATTGATACGCGTTGTTGCAGAAAGCAATGTTGCTAATCCTTTTACACCAACCTGTAAGCTGTTATCGACCATAAACGTGGAAATGCCAGAAATGACTACATCTGTATTTCCTTTGGGTATGGTGACATTGAGCGAACGCGATTCTTTGGCTTGATTACGGTAAATGGTAACATCGATAATTTTGGAAGTTGCCGGAATTTCATCAGCTGTGGCCACAAAGCACAAAAAAAGAAGTGGCAGAAGTGTGATTCTGTTTTTCATTGTTTAGAATATAATGGAGATGATAAAATGAGATTGCGTATCTAAAAAAATCAACTTTCAATATTCAAGCCAATGTAATGAAAAATCAATTCTAATTTTTTTAAATTACTTAAAGCCATATAGTTGTGTTTAAATTTTTCTACATCTAAAATTTAAGTAGTTGAATATTCTCGAACTGAACCAAAAAGCACTGTCTTAAGAAATGAAATCAGTTGTTCATTTTTTTTAGTCTCATTGAAATCAGTGAGAGATGGGAGATGTTCACGGAAATATTTTTGAGCATGCGAAATTTCAATGATTGAGCTAACAAGTGAGTGCGGAAATGGATATTGTGGGTTTAATTCAATGATGATGTTTGAAATTCGTGCACACAAATCCTTGTAAGGTTTAAATAATTGATTCTGGTTGTCATCATTTACATTACGAGTATGATATGTTTTGGCGCCTTCCCAAATGATTAACTTATGAAGTTCTTCCTCCATGTTCCATGAATCCAAATTAGAATTGCTACTCATGACTAATACGTGAAGAATCTGTTCTAATATTTTTTCCGGTTCTTGCTCAGTTTGTGAAATAACCTGAACTTTTTCGTCGATGATATTCCAATAGAGCGCAATTAAATATATCAACAATCGATGCTTGTTCTCAAAATAGCGGTAAATTCCAGCTTCTGTTGTATGAATTTCTGATGCGAGTTTTTTAAAAGTGAATTGTTCATAGCCCAATTTATTGATTAGTAATAAACCATTCTCAATGATCTTTCTTCCTAAAACATAGTCATCTGGATTTTTTAGAAATAGCTTTTCATTCATTTTAGTGTACGCTGTGCGTTTTTTCAATAAATGCAAAGATAGTAATACTATCATATTGAAAATGCATTGTATATTTGTCCACCAATTATTACTATGAAACGTTCGTCACTATTGTTTCGCTGGTTATTTAATGAACGCAGCATTATAGGGAAAATTTATATTCTTGCCATTATGCAAGGAGCAATGTATTTGATTATTCCGCTTGGAATTCAAGGTGTTGTAACTTTTATTATGGCTGGAAGTATGTCAGCTTCATTGTTCTTGTTATGCGGTATCATAATTGTTGCGGTTTTATTTATTGGCATTTTGCAGATATGGCAGATGCGAATAAACGAAACATTACACGAGAAAATATTTGGTGACATATCTATTCGAATAACTCATTTTCTTAACGATTCAGTTTTAACATCCGAAATTATTGCTCGTTTAAATCACTTTTTTGAAATCATTACATTGCAAAAAGGGGTAAGTAAATTGGTCTTAGATATTTCTTTTTCTATAATCAGTATTGTTTTGGGATTACTCATTTTGCCCATGTATAATACTTGGTTTTTAATTTTAACATTTATTTTAGGAATCTTTTTTTATCTTTTAGTACGGTTTTATGGAAAATCAGCCATAAATTCCAATATCCTCACTTCCAATCAGAAATATCGATTGGTGAATCATTTCCAATTGGTTCAAACACCAAGTAAATCTAACAATAGTGAATTTGTTGACAAGGCTGATGTTATATTAAATGATTATTTTACTGATCGCAAAAATCATTATGGGGTTCTTGAAAAGCAATTTATCGGTATTGTTATTTTTAAAATATTTTTTATTGGGATTTTACTTTTATTTGGAGCTTATCTTGTTCAAACTGGCGAACTCAATATTGGTCAATTTATAGCCACTGAAATAATCATTTTTCTTGTTATTAACTCAATAGAAAAACTCATAATTAGTTTAGACAGTTGTTACGATATCATCACAGCATTATATAAAATTGAAAAGCTGTTTTCGGGATCTCCGCAACATTCTATGTTTAGCAATAAAACATTTTCATTGCCAAGCTTTTCAAATATTTATTCTCACACATACAAACGTACAATTAAAATTGTCTTTTTCTCAATTTGTATTTCTGGAATTGTCATCCTTTTTTTACCATGGACTCAAAATATTGATTCGCAGGGGAAAGTTACTACATTGGATCCAGCTTCACGTCCTCAAGCCATTACCTCACGTATAGCGGGAAGAATAGAAAAATGGTACATTCGCGACGGAGATTATGTGAAAAAGAACGACACAATTGCATTTATTTCCGAAATTAAAGACGAATACATGGATCCGAATTTGATTGATCGTTCGGAGCAACAAATTCAGTCGAAAGAATCTGCAATGGTATCGTATGAGCAAAAAATTAATGCAGTAAATTCACAAATCGATGCATTAAACAGATCCTTAAGAATGAAGCTCGAGCAATCGCGCAACAAAATCATTCAATCCAAAATCAAGGTTAGTTCAGATAGCATTGAAGCGAAAGCAGCAGTTGCCAATTATCAAGTTGCTGAAAATCAATTTAAACGATTCGAAGACTTAGAAACTAAAGGCGTTGTATCAAAAACAGATTTAGAAAATAGGCGTGTTAAATTTCAAGAATCTTATGCAAAGAAAACTGCTGCAGAAAACAAATATTTAGGTAGTAAAAATGAATTATTAAATGTTGAAATTGAATTCAACGCAATTCAACAAGATTACGCAGAAAAACTCATGAAGGCCGATTCGGATAAATTTTCGGTAATGTCTTCTTTATTTGAAGCTGAAGGGTCTTTGACTAAATTGCAAAATCAATTGGCTAATTACAGTATGCGTTCTGGATTTTATTATGTATTAGCTCCTCAAGATGGTTATATTCACGATGCCAAACTTCAAGGCTTGGGAGAAATTGTAAAAGAAGGTATGTCATTATGCAACATCGTGCCAGTTCAAACTGAACAAGTGGTTGAATTGTATATTAATCCGATCGATTTGCCATTGATAAAAATTGGACAGCGAGTTCAATTAACATTTGATGGTTGGCCTGCATTTGTTTTTTCAGGTTGGCCAGGAATGAGTTATGGAACTTTTTCATCAGAAATTGTAGCATTCGACAGAGTACTTTCTAGTAATGGCAAGTTTCGAATTTTGGCTAAAGGGACTGGCGAAAAATGGCCTGAAGCCATTCAGAATGGTTCGGGTGTAAAAGGATTTGCTTTGTTGGGTAATGTACCGGTTATCTACGAAATGTGGAGAAATATTAACGGCTTTCCACCTGAATTCTACAATGAAAATTCAACAATAAAGAAAAATGAAAAGAAATAAAACGAACTGGATCATCCTTTTTTTTCTTGTTTCTTTGAAGCCGGTTTATTGTCAATATAATCTGACTTATTCCGATTTTGTTAAGAATATTTTATTGTATAATCCTATTGCACAAAATGCAAATAATATAACCCGAATTGCAAAGTTTCAATACAATGCTATGAGAGGGAATTATGATCCCCAATTAAATGGAAATCATGAAAATAAAATATTTAATGGGTCAAATTATTATTCCTACTTAAACGCTGAAATTAAACAACCTATTTTCACTTCACAGTCTCTTAAACTAGGTTACGATTACGGAATTGGAAGTAATATAAATCCAGAAATTAAAACTTCCCAGTTTGGACTTCCTTATATTGGTATGGAAGCCTCACTTTTACAAGGCTTACTATTTGATAAACGTCGTGCAGATGTTTTAAAAGCCAAATACTATATTTCTTATGCTAATTCGGAACGAGATATTGAATTAAATTCTTTGCTATTTGAATCTTCACTTGCTTATTTTGATTGGCTTTTTTCTATCAAACAACGTGACATCAATACATATTTTTTAAATATTGCACAACAACGTTATATTGGTATTGAACAGCTTGTTAATATTGGAGAAAGGCCTGCTGTTGATACAATTGAAGCATCACTTTTTATTCAATCGCGTATGCTTGAAATTCAGCAATCGAATGTGGATGTTCAAAAAACTACGAATCAAATTGCTACATTTAATTGGATTGATGCAACTCCAAGAGATTTAAATATTCAGTTATTTTCTGAAGATAGTTTGGAAACATATTATGAATTAGCTAAAAGCAAAATGTCTCAATACCTCTATGCTGATACATTAAACAATCCAATCATTCGAAAATATACCTATTTTCAAGATATATTGGATGTAGAAAAACGATTGAAGAAGGAAATGATAAAACCCAAGTTCAATGTAAATTACAATTTACTTTCAACAAATACATCTCAATTTAATCCATTATTCTCGACCAATAATTACAAATGGGGATTTAATGTGTCTTTCCCATTATTTTTGAGGAATTCTATTAATGAATATCGTGTTGCAAATGTTGTTAGCTACTCCAATAAACTCGATTTATTAAATAAAAATAATGAGTTGAAATTTAAATTGGATGCTTTATATAAAACAATGAGCATTCTTTCGGAACAAATTATCAATGCTGAAAAAACTGTTATATATAGTCAACAGCTTGTTGATGTTGAAAAGCAAAAATTCAGTATTGGAGAAAGTTCATTGTTTCTAATTAACACTCGCGAAGGAAAATGGCTTGAATCAACTCTAAAACTTGCAGATTATAAATTGAAGTTTATTAAAACAATGTTACAAGTTATTTATTTGAAAGGTACAATGATGTATGAATTTTAATTCTTTTCTGAAATATTAAATTATTCAATTACCATTATTCGAACTTCTTCAGTAAAGTTATTATCTGAAATTTGAATGAAGTAAATACCTGAACGTATTCCCTCAAAATCAAGAGTGATTTCGTTTCCAATAATGTAACTATAGTGTCTCTCAATTTGCCCCATTAAATTGACAACTCGAATTTCTGCACCATTCAAATAGTTCTGAGAAAGTATTTTTGCTTGATGTTGAACCGGATTAGGAGAGATACTGAATTCGTTTTGAATTTGATTCATCCCAGCTTGATTGCAGTCTATTGCGCAATTTTGTTCTAAAGTAAGTGCTAGATTGTTTGTAATAAACTCTTGAAATTGAGCTCCTGCAGCGCAATCGTTTTTTAAATAATTCGATAACCAAGGAATCAAAAGTTGCAAGGTTAAATCGTGTTGAACATCTGCTGTAATAGATGATGCTGGTAAGCATGTTGCCTCTCCAAATGAACATGTGAAACTCGTTCCTGCAAATTGACAATGACTAGCTTCCAATATATTTATATATGTTTTGCATGAAGACGATAAAGCAGAATACATTGGTGTTTGATGATCTGCTGTTGGGGCAATACAATCGTTTGCACCTGCAATTGTTAATGATGGAATTTGAATTCCAGATGCTGCAGATACCGAGGATGGATTGGTTACTGCTGCTGCCAATGTAGCAAGTGCAGTGATTGAATTATTGTATTGAATGGAAAGAAAGGCACTACCTCCGCCCATCGAATGTCCCATTGCAGCAGACTTATCCGAAACAGCATTATAAAATGTACTTGATTGGTTTAAGCCTTCCAATTTCATTGCATCAACCAAAAAGGCAATGTCTTTTCCGAAATCTGTATGCGAGGGTGAGAAAGATCCTTCGCTTTTAGGAAATACAAGAATGAATCCCGCTGGAACAATGCCATTCCATAAATAATCATAAGAATTCCATGTCATAACGAAACCATGTCCAAATACGAGCGTGGGGAAAGTTCCATTGGCCATAGGAACATTATCTCCTGCTGTATTCGCAGGATAATAGATTTCAGTATCAATGGTGCGATTCGATCGTGAAGCATCAATAAATGCTTGTTGTTTATGTCCTATGAGAAAGGGCTGAGCTTCAGAAATAGTTCCAATTAAAACTAAAAATAGTATGATAAGTGAATTTTTTTTCATGTGGTGAGAATTATTAATCGAGTCGATAAATATCAAAAGATTGAGTTTCCAAATTCATCTTGCTGTAATTGAGCGGCACGAGATTTTTATCTAGATTTTTATAAATGACAAAGTACTTGCAATCCGTGCAATTATCCTTCATGCTGTTTTTATTATAGCGCATCATATATGCTTGAAAAGCCCATTCGCTATGCATTTTCGATGGGAATCCAACGAGTGAATTTTCAAGAATCACTTGTTTAGCTTTATAAATATCGCTCAATGTATTTTCATTGCGCTTGTATTTACCAATTTGAGAGATGCTGAATACAATTGAACCAACAAATAGAATTACCATAGTTATATTCAATGTATTTATTGATTTAATCCGATTGATTAAAGTTGTGATTCTTGAAGCGGCAAACATCGAAACAGCAAGCACAAACAAGGGCATTGCTGTAACTATATAAAAACCTCGTTGTTCCAAAGTAACCATTAAAGGTGCTGTTCCAGATAGACCCAAAATGAATAACCAAATCATGGATTTTTTATAATGAATGGGTTGTACATCTATTGTTTTATATTTCCTCGAGAATAGTAAAATACTGCCTGAAATAATTCCAATGGGCAAGAGTTCCAGAAATACTTTGATTAAAATATCGAATCGATTGCCAGTTGTGTTCATCTCATTCGTGAATGTTGGAACATAACGATCGTGATAATAGCTAATAAAACTAGCCGAAACATCTTGATTGCTAAACCAAAGTGTACCCAAAATAATAGCAGGAACTCCAATGAGAAATAATGTCCATAAAACCATTTTGCTAAAAGAAATGTCTTTTGATAAAAGCCAATAAATACCAACAGCAGCAATAGGAAACATGCCTTGGACACCCTTTGTCAGTCCTGAAAGGAAAATGAATACACCTCCAAGAATTAAATAAAAAATCGGTCTTTCATTTAAAAAGAGCGCACAATACACATAATAACTTGCCATGGTAGCAAAAATGGCCATAACTGTTTCTTCAACATGGTTGGTATATGCCCAAAAACAAACGGGAGTTATCACATAAAAAAGGACTGGAATCCAACTATGAAGGGCAATTTCTTTCGTATTAATAAAAAGTTTTTTCCAAAAAAGATGCATGTAAACACAGGTAATTGCCAGGCAAACCAAGCTGAACAGTCGTTCAACATACATACTGCTCCCAAAAACTTTAAAAAACAAAGCCAATAAACCAAAATACAATGGTGGTTGCTCATGATACGAAGTCATCAAAGTAGCACTGAAATAGGGATCCCAAAATGATCCAACACCTTCGGCTAAATTTCGGCTAACCGTCACATAAATCATCCCATCCATAAACATCCCGTCTTGCACTAATTGGGAAATAACAAGACTTGATGCTGCCGTTAATGTGAGTAACCAAAAAGGAAATGAGATTGATTTAGTAAGGCGAATCATTTATTTGTTTTCTATGAACGAAAATCAAATTATTTATTGAACGATGATGCGTTTAATTGCATTACCATTTTGGGAATTCAATCTAACAAAATAAACTCCCGATTGCAACGTAGATAAGGATAGTTGAATTTGATCTTGCGATTTATTGATCTCATCTTGTTGGATAATCCTTCCTTGCAAATCAATAATATCAACATGAACATTTTGTCCTGATTGCCCTAGTTTAATTGTGATATTATCCTGTGTTGGATTGGGGAAGATACTTGCCTGAAGTGCAATGTTTTCGATGATTGTTGGATCTGAATCTGAATAAATTCCAATATTATCGAGGAATAAACTCGTACCTGATCCATTAATTGCACGAAAGCGAATCATAACGGTTCCTCCATTTGAATAGGGTAGTAGGTCAATTTTTTGAGTTTTCCAATGTGCGGCTGTGAAGGGTCTGAAATTGGTCCATAATGTATCGAATGTTGCTAATTCTTGGCCACCTTTTCTGAAAACGGAAGTCCAACTTTCTCCGCATGTATTCGAAACTTCAATGTCAAGTGTATCGCTAAGTGTAGGATTTCTATAACGGTAAGCTAAATCGAATCGGAGAAACAATGAATCCACATTGCTCGGAACATTTACTCGAGGTGTAATTAAATCATCCAATTGTTTTCTGTTCGAATATCCCAAAAATGGCATTCTTGCTGAATAAAAACTATTGCTTAATCCAGCAGTATGCGTTGTATCCCAAGTTTTAATATTGTCGTAATTGAATTTCAACCAATTGTTAGTTGTTAAATCCGTGTTTTCAAAACTTTCTGAATAGGGAAGTTCTACCGTTGGTTGAACATACACACGAATAACACGGCTGTTATTCAATAAATCGCGTTCAATAAAATTGCCAAAACAAATAATACTTGCTTGAATTTCGTGGCTACCTGAAGTTAAAGATCCGGAACTTAAAGTGAGTGTGTCGCGTTGCCCGGGTTGAAGTGTTGAATTCCAGGGACTCGTTCCAACAAATTGTCCATCGATATTCCAATCCACTTGTCCTAAACCAACTTCTTGTGTTCCAACATTTCGAATTACCACTTGTGGAATGAAGTTTCCTGAACATGCAAATCCATTACCTAGAATTGATTCAATGGAGATGTCGAACGGAGAAGTGTTAGGAGGAACCGGTGTATATTGAGACGCAAGAAAGTTATATGCAGCTTCCAAATTAATAATACCACGACCATAGGTGTTATCTTCTCCAGCATCGCCCAAATCGGTTGCAGTTTGATACAATGCGTTTAATAATTGACGACCGTTCAACAGTGGAAAAGCTTCTTTCAATAATAAAACAGCTCCAGCAACATGGGGACCAGCCATAGAAGTTCCCGAATATTCAGAGTATTGATCCCATTGAACACTCGAGCGAACATTCACTCCAGGTGCAGAAACTTCAGGTTTAATTTTCCAGGATTCTTGAACATCGCAAGAGGTTGGTCCGCGACTTGAGAAATTGGCAATAGGCAAACTGCTTGAAGCTGCATTGAGCGCTCCAACAGTGAAAATAGATAGACTGTCAAAAGTAACATATTGAGGTAAGCTGATAGTTCCGGCGCCAGGACCTTCATTTCCAGCCGAAAATTCAACCGCAATTCCGGCAACATCGAGCGCCGAAAACAAGTCGATAATATATGGTTCTGTGCACAATCCTGCTGCAATTGAATCTCCAATACCCCAAGAATTGCAAATTACATCGGGCACATCATTGCTTGTTAAATCGTTACCATCTGGATTTATTGCAAATTGAAACGCTTCAAAAATGACACTTACGGGTTTGATATCAGCAGCATCTTCAACAATCGGATCAGCAGCCATGTAACTGGCATTGAATGCAACTCCTATAGTATCTGCAGTTAGCGTGTCGAGACCCAAGACTGTTCCTGTAACATGCGTTCCGTGAGCATCGGGTTTATCGGCAGGTGTTTCGGAATCGAAACCTTTCCAGCACCAGCTTTGTGGTAAGTAGTTGCCACTGAATTGTCTTTTAATTGCCGGATGAACAGGCCAAACTCCTGTATCGCATGTAAAAAGTTTACGACCAAGTCCAGTGTATCCTAAATTCCACATAAAGGGTGCATGAATCGCTTCAAGACCAGGTTCGTGTCCGCCAACAACTCGACTTGTTGCTTGGTGTTTCTCTACGATGGGAATGGGTGTTATGAAAAATCGTTCATTCGATTCGATATGTTCCACTTGAGGCAATGCAGCTAATTCATCTATTAATGCAGCATCAGCATCAATAATCATCATATTAATGATGTGGAATTGTTGAACAATTGCAGAAGCACCGTCTGTATTCCCAAGACGACTTTTAATAAAAGCAACAAGGGGCTCTTGTGCATTAGTCGCTTTTGATTTAAGCGATTGATTTAAGTAGATTATCCGATCATGAATAGAAACAGATTGAAGATCGAACTGTGTATTTAATTCACGGGTGTTTAATCTATCGCGAAAGTAAATTTGAACACGTTGCTTCTTCAATGGTTCATTCAGCATTTTTTGTTGCAAGTAACTGCTAATGCTAGATTGAGAAAAGGCTGTTAACCCCAAAAAGATAAAGAAAGCGGTAATTTTGAAACGAAAAATCATGCGGTTAATTTTCCGCAAAGTAATCAAAAGACCTGGAATTTCTAACTGTTCTGTTTAAGTAAGGTTCTTAGATCGTCTTGAAATGACATGGAATTTAATCCCAAGGATACCAAGAAATCTCCATCAATTCGGTCTATAATTTTAAATGCTTGTGCAAGAATTGCCTCCCCTTCTTCACTCAACGCAAGGGTTTTAGATCGCGTGTCCATTTTGTTTTTCTTGCGACTTAATAAAGCTTTTTTCTGAAGTGTACGAAGTATTTTAGAAGTCATCATTTTATCGATGCGGCAGTGTTTCGCCAAATCTTGTTGTGACACGATGTTTTTCTGTGTGCCGATATATTGTAATGAGGCCAATAAAAGGAATTGTGCATGTGTAATTCCAATGGTGTCGAGACCATTTTTTAATTTACGCTGCCAAAGCATAGAAACTTGCCAAATAACAAAACCTCCATTTTGCTCAGGATCGCTAAATGGATGACGTGATGTAGAAGTCTTATTTGAACTCTCTATTGCTTTTTTTGCCATAACATTTTAATTAAGGTTGCAAGTATAAGCAAATTCTATAAATCACAAATACTATAGGATAACAATGAATGTAGTATTCGCTACTTTCTGATGTTATTGTTCATTTTTTGACCCTTCTAAATTTCATTCCTTATTTGATAAATCATCCAATTGTTTGTTAATATGCTTTTTTACATCGTGATTTTTGTTCCTTTGTGGCTTAGTCAAATTATATGATTCGTCTCTTTGCAATTATTCTTGCAACATTTGTCCAACTTTCAGCTCAAACACTAAGTCCTGGAAAAGGTCGAATTCAACGTTTTAATAATTTCCCATCATCGCAAGTAACACCTCGAAATGTGGATGTATGGCTTCCAGATGGTTACCCGAAATTTGGTCCTTATGCAGTTTTGTATATGCACGATGGACAAAATTTATTCGATTCAACAGCATCATTCTCGGGAGTTTCTTGGAATGCTGATCGAATTGCCATGGACTTAATGAGAAGTAAAAAAACAAAACAGTTCATCATTGTAGGAATTCACAATTCGCCTCTAAGATCATTGGAATATACCCCACAAGGAGTAATCAATGAATTGTCGGAAGATGTAAAAATGGAATTTCAAGAGGAATTTCAAGGTAATGTTTCATCGGATGCATATTTGTTGTTCCTAGTGAAAGAACTTAAACCAGTTATTGATAATTCGTTTTATACCGAACGTTCAAAAGAATATACCTGCATTGCAGGATCGAGTAGAGGAGGGTTAATTTCTTTGTATGCCTTATGTCAATATCCCAACGTATTTGGAACGGCAGCTTGTATTTCTACCCATTGGCCTGTTAGTTTAAAACAGAATAACTACGGATATTCAAAGGCTATGATTAGCTACTTGACTAAAAAACTTCCATCATTCGAAAGTCATCGATTGTATTTTGATTATGGAACTGAAACCTTGGATAAACAATACAAACCATATCAGTTAGAAATTGATGCATTGTTGAAATCTAAAGGATATTCAAAAAAGAACTGGATAACGAGAGAATATCCAGGAGCAGAACATAATGAAAAAGCATGGCAAAGTCGCTTTCCAGATGTTCTTAAGTTTATAATGCCCCGTTAACTATTGAACGGTTACAAGTGTGAAATTTGAAAAGTAAATTTCTTGAGGCATTGTTATCGTAGTATCCTTTGGATGACGAATTGTTAGCGTAGTAATACTCGGAACATCAGGAGGATAATTATCATTAGTAGGAAGCCAAGGACGAGATTTCAAACGTAACAGAATTAATCCTTCAGGACCACCAGTAGGTTTGTAGCTAGTGGTTGAGCGAGAAAGAGAATCGTATTCGAAAACAGTATGCAATACATCGTAAGCTGCACGAACGTTGATTCCTGCAAGAGATACTTGTGAGATATTAAAAAGCTGATCTTTGGAAAAAGAGCCATCAACTGGAGTTGCAATGCGCTTACCTTCAAACTCAGATCCTAAATTTTGGAATGCAATTAATTCTACAATATTCCCAACGGCATCATCAAAAAATATGGATTTTGAATTGAAAACCGGATTAGCATAAATATCTGCAACCGTCGTTTCGTTTTTAATAATCTTGATGTCTTTGCTCTTTAACCATATCAGAGCATTTTCAATTTGATTCGGAGGTATTGATATTGCAAAATGGTTAACAAATGGTTCAAGTCGGTAAAAAAAGCGGAATGTTAAAAGTGAACTACCTAATTTATAAGTGACTTTTGTTGTAGAAGATTCTCCTGGAACTTCCTCTAATCCAATTTTTTCACCCCAGAAATTGCGTGTTGACTCAATGTTGTTTGTGTATATTTCTAGACGAACAATGTCCATTGATTTTTGAGGTAATTCAATGGGTTCAAGATTCTCTTTAACGCAAGCATTAAATGTGATAGCAAGAACTAGTGTGCATATTACTAGCAATGGCAATTGAAATGATTTTCGATGTGTTAAAATACTCATCATCTTCTTCTTCTTTTTCTACGTTTTTTTCCTGATGCTTTTTTCTTCTTTTTCGGAATGATAATGTATTCAGGAACAGTATCGTCTTGGGTATAATCTTTATCTAAAGCAACACTTAAGCCTACTTTTAAAATGGGAGTTGCTTCCCAAACTTCACCTTCCATGTAACCACGTGTCTTATATCCAGCATGGAACATAAGTGAAATTGGATGCTCAACGTGTTTAGTTAGCTGAAAGTTACCTGAAACAATTCCAGCACCTCCCCAATAAATCGGTTCCACTTTTTGATTTATCCAATCGCGGAAGAAATAACGTTGTTTCCAAACAGTGATGTGCGCATTTAAACTAAACTTCGTATTTCGTTTAATATCAAATAACTTGATACCTCCAGCATAAGTTTCAGTAAATACATTCGTTCCGATTCGAGCATACAACTGAACCATTTGACGGTGTTTTGTCAAGGTAAGTGATGGAATCCATTCAGGACCAAAAGGGGATAATCCTAAGCGAACCCAAGGAAGTGCATAGGCCCCATATCCTAATTTTACAGCAGGTGTTGCAATTGAATCATTTCCATGAATCAAGTATTGACTAAATACACTGTAGAGTGCAGTGTAAATCATTGGATTGCTCAGTGTGGCTAGAGCATAATCACGTTTTAGTTCAAAAGCACTGTAGTTGTATTTGCTAATATTTCCAAATTCTCTATTAGTGTAATACAACCAATCACCTGCAGCAGTGGTTCCAGTTTGAGGTGATTCGGAAATACTTAATACGGATGCTAAACTTGACATCTGAGTGCGTAACATATGCATTGACTCATGATATGTCA
>JBIPLZ010000144.1:0-5893 GCA_044369395.1 Flavobacteriales bacterium
TAAAAAAATTGAAGGGTTGAATTTCGGGGTTAACGGGAATGGGATGTTGTCGCGTTCTACTGGAGCATTGCTTTGGATGAACGCCGATTCTGGAATGTACAGAGCCTATCCGGGTTCCATTACACTGACCCTTCAAAATGTTTGGTATGTCGATCCTTTTATTCGATATACGAGCAAAGGAGGATGGAGCCATGTTTTGCGTAATCGGTGGTTTCACTTGAACAACAATAACGACAATAACCAGAGTAACAAAAGTGATGTGCTGTATTCGGAATACCAAGTTCAGCGGCAATTTAAAAAAGGGATTCTTCAAGGCTTGAGCCTAACTTCTGGCTTACTTCATTCCTATACCATTGGAACTTCTGATTTGTATAAAGGCAGTTTGTCGGATACGGTAACTGAAAAAGCTTCATCGGGCAATCGAAACATCGCTGCTTATTTGCAATTGAACCGCACGTTTTTTCAACGATTAACTATCAATGCGGGCTTCCGTTATGAACATTTTACAATTACAAGTCCATCTATTTCTGCTGCCGATTCCGCCAAAACCATTCGAGAAGGAAAGCCTGTATTTAGGGCGGGAGCAAATTTGAAAATCCACAAAGCCACTTTTTTAAGAGCATCTTTCGGACAAGGATATCGTTTCCCAACTATTGCCGAAAAATTCATTCGCACCCAAGTGGGCCCCATACGTATTTACCCGAATGATAGTTTAAAATCGGAAACTTCGTGGAATGCAGAAATTGGCTTAAAGCAAGGTTTCCGTATTGGTAATTTTCAGGGATATGCAGATTTCGCCTATTTTCTTCAACGATTCAACAACAACATCGAATTTAATTTTGGGGCATTTGGAACATTATCGGACCCGCTTTTTGGATTGGGCTTCGCATCGCTTAATGTTGGTAAAACGGAGGTTTCGGGATTAGACTTATCTTTTGCTGGACAAGGAAGTATTCGGAAAACGGGCCTAGCTATGTTGTTTGGATACACGTACACCAAACCGATTTCGTTGGAGCCCAACAAAGAATATTCGGTGATCGATTTAACATCAAAACCCGTTACTTATGCTCGTTCTTCGAGCGATTCCACAGGCTATTTGTTAAAGTATCGTTTCCAACATGTGTTCAAAGCGGATGCTGAAATTACTCAAGGCAAGTGGATTATTGGCGCAAGTGCTCGATACAGCAGCTATATGCGTAACATCGATAAAATTTTTGAAGACCTGGACGAAATCCTTGGTTTTCTCGGGCAGCCAAAGCCGGGTTTAAAGGCCTATCGTGAAAGCAACAATAAGGGATTTACGATTGTCGATGTACGTGTTAGTTACAAGCTCAACGAAACAGTAAAAATGGCCCTAATCGTAAACAACCTGTTGAATAAAGAATACATGATTCGCCCAATGAGTATTGAGCAACCTCGAACCACTGCCATTCAGTTGAGTATTTCGTTTTAAGAGAAATACTTCCCAACCAATGGCATTCTTCTCCCGCTTCCAAAAGCTTTGCTTGTAACACGCAAAATGGGCGGAGTTTGGAAACGTTTGTATTCGTTTGTATTCACAAGTTTTATTACGCGCTCTACTAAGGACTTTTCGAATCCCCAATGAATAAGTTCTTCTGGACCTTTTCGTTCTTCGATGTATGCATGAAGAATCTGGTCGAGTAAATCGTAATCGGGTAAAGAATCGCTGTCCTTTTGATTAGGCCGCAATTCGGCACTTGGTTCTTTTGTTAAAATGTTAAGCGGGATAATTTCTTCGTACTGATTGATGAATTTACAAAGCTTGTAAACCTGAGTTTTGTATACATCTCCAATAACCGATAAGCCGCCACACATATCACCATACAAGGTTCCGTAACCAACGGCAACCTCCGATTTGTTGGAAGTATTTAGCAAAATATATCCGAATTTATTACTCATTGCCATGAGCAAAACACCGCGAATTCGCGCTTGTAGATTTTCTTCGGTTAGATTTTCGGGTAACCCGCTAAACTGTTTTGAAAGTGAAGATTGAAACTGAGAAAACACATTTTCAATGGGGATAATTTCAGTTTTTGCACCCAAGTTGGCCGCAAGTTGAAGTGAATCGCTAATAGAATGGTCGGAAGAGTAGGGCGAAGGCATCAACACGCCCAACACATTTTCTTTACCAAGCGCTTGAACGGCTAATGTATAAACAAGAGCAGAATCGATGCCACCACTTAAACCAAGAATGGCTTGCTTGAAGCCCATTTTTCGGAAATAGTCTGAAATGCCCAGAACCAATGCTTTATACATACGTTCTGTTTCTATTTCAGAGGATGCAAAACCTTCCACTGTAAAAGGAACGCATTTCGCCGTATTCACATAATCGAGTTCAATGCAACGATAGTCTTCTTGAAAGTAATTGAGTTCAAATACCACATTGCCATCTCTATTTAAAACCATCGAACCCCCATCGAAAATTAAATCGGTTTGAGCACCCACCTGATTCACATAAAATACCGGAATTTTATATTTCGAGGTGGTTTTATGAAGCACTTTTTTTCTTGCTTCGGCGTGTTTGGCTGAAAATGGAGATGCGGCAATATTGATGATGAAATCGGGCTTTTGCTTATGCAAGGCCTCCATTGGCCAGCGAACATATAACTTATCTTCTTCTATATCCCACAAATCTTCACAAATGGTGAGGGCCATTTTTTTTCCGTGAAAATCGATGCAATTAAATTCATTGTTCGATTCAAAATACCTGTATTCATCAAACACGTCGTAATTGGGAAGCAGAGTTTTGTGAACGATTTGTTTAATTTTCCCCTCCTCTAAAAAATACGCAGAGTTAAATAGGTTCTTGCCTTCTAGTGAAATATTTCGTGATGGAGCGCCCACAATTGCCGCAATTCCAACACAGTTTTCGGCAACCTGCATGACAGCCTTTTCGCAGGAATCAATAAAGGCATCGTATTCGAGTAAATCGAGAGGAGGATAACCACAAATGCAAAGTTCTGGGAAAACGATTAGTTGAGCGCCGTCGCGCTTTGCACGTTCTATATGTAGGATAATCGTTGACACATTCGAAGAAATATTTCCGATATGTGTGTTGATTTGAGCGAGGGCAATTTTCATAAAAAAGCCGAATCGTTTTGAAGGATTCGGCTACAAAGATAGAATCTAAAAGAGATTAGAATAATATTCCAATATTGAGTTGCATGTAATTGGTAATGGCAATTTCTTTTACTGAGTTAAACTGATCGGTTGCAGGTTCGTTTTCTTGTTTTTGCAACATGTTAGTAATTCCATTGTTGAAGACCAAACTTCCAACCAATGCCGTATTTCCAGAAAGAGAATATTCAACACCAGCACCAACTAACATAGATCCTCGAAATCCTTTCACATAGGTATTCGATTCATTATTGGAAAAGGTTGTTGTATTTGCTGTTGGACTTGTATAAGTTCTTGAGAATTCTGTTTTGGCGGAATACCTGAAACCCGCACCCAGACCAAAGAGACCGAAGTAACGCAAATAACCAATTTCTTTGGTTCGGAATTTTAACATGACAGGAACTTCTATGAAACGAGCCTTGTATTTTTGATCCCATTCAACTCTACTTTCACCACCCACAGAATCTTTCATATTTCCTTCTAAACGAAAGGATGTATAATTGATATCGACTCCAGTTGAAATCAAAAACGTTTCGTTGAGTTGAATTTCTGCCATTGGGCCCCAAACAAAGCCCAGTTTTCCGCCGCCGCCTTGCGCTGAAAAATCATTAATTCCACCAATCGAAAAGTCGGGTTTCATCCAGCAAAACATAGGAGCGGCTTTCATTCCAAAACGGAAGCCCTTTTGCGCAAATGAGAAATTAGCACCTAAAACTACGATTAACACAACAAGAGAAAGTCTTTTCATTTTAATTTGGGTTGAATGATAATTGCTTAAATCGCGAAAACGAGGATTGATTTATTAAATTTGCAGAAGCGAATCAAATATAAGCCGAATCAATAACATGAACAGAAGTCTATTTTGCATTTGGATTATTTTTTCAACATCGTTTTTTTCTTGCGGAGACCAGGCAGGAACCCCCAAAAACCCTCTTCGCGTAGGTGAATCCTCAAATTCTATTAAGGATGTGCCGCTGCTTTTTCAACGATTTGAGCAGGACCTTTTCCAATTTTCAAAAGAAAACTTCAGCAAAGACACTATAAATTGCTATAAAAAATACGGTAGTTTCCTCGATTTATTCACCTCGCAAATAATTCGAGTTGGAAACAAAAAATCGCCCATGTTTAGAGAAGGAATATTGGGTTTTATTAATGATCCCGATATTAAATCGGTGAAAGCCGAAGTAGAAAAACAATATACCAATACCGACACCATTAAATCTGAACTAACATCGGCCTTTAATTTATATCACAAGGCTTTTCCTGATAGTTTAATTCCAAACATTTACACCATGATCTCGGGTTTCAATTATAACATTGTTATTGCAGATTCAAGTCTTTCCATTGGGCTCGATATGTATCTCGGAAAGCAATGTAAATTCTATGAGCTGCTCTCTTTTCCGAAATACAAAGTGGAAAAAATGACACGCGAGTTTATAGTTCCGGACGCTCTTCGTTCCTGGATGATTAGTAGTTTCGAAATGAAAGTTAAGAACGATGAGTTAGTGGAACACATGATTTACCAAGGAAAGATGATTTATTCAACACAGCAGTTTTTGCCCAATAAATCGGAAGCCAGTCTGTTATCATACACCGAGAGCGAGTTAGAATGGTGTTCAAACAACGAAGAAAAAATATGGAGTCATTTTATTGACAAGAAACTTTTCTTCTCTAAAGACTTTAATAATCAGCTTGTTTACATTAATGACGGACCATTTACCAAAGGCTTTCCTCCCGAAGCGCCTGCAAGAATTGGTGTGTGGTTGGGATTTCAACTCGTTAAAAGCTATATGAATAAATACAAAGACGTTACTTTGCCGGAAATAATGCTAGAGCAAGACGCACATAAAATTTTCAATTCTTCAGGATATAAACCAGGTAAAGTATGAGCAACATAAAAACATCCGATATTATTCTTCGTGTTTCATTAGATGAAAATAAAGTTCCCGAAAAAATACATTGGGACGCAACAGATAACAACGTTGTTGGAAAAGAAGCTAAAGCAATGATGCTCTCGGTTTGGGATCCTATTGAAGACAACACACTTCGGGTTGATTTATGGACCAAGGAAATGGTGGTAGACGATATGAAGAAATTCATCCACCAAAGTATTTTACTCATGGCCGACACATTACAGCGCTCAACCGGCGAAATTGCCATGGCCGAAACCATGCGCGATTTTGGTGCATATTATGCCGAAAAACTAGGAATAATTTCACCATCCGAAAATTGATGCACACACTTCTGCTCTTATTGTTTTCTATTGCGGGAACCTCTGCATATTCGCAGAGTCTTTGCAGAATTAGTGGAGCAGATGTTTATACGGGGAGTGGTCTCGATGTATATGTTGGCGGTTCTTTTATGAATGATAGCTCTTCGCTTTTCGAAAACAAGGGAAATCTTTATATTGATGGAGATTTCCTCAATAATGGTCAATGCAATCATCTCGGCCAATTTTCCTTAAATGGTAATTGGATAAATAATGCAGAATTTATTGCGCAACCCAATTCGGATGTTTTTTTGGATGGCGCAAATCAATCCATCAAAGGAATTTCACAAACCAGCTTTGGTCGTCTTCAATTAAATGGAACGGGAGACAAAATCCTTGAGCAACATACTCAAACGGAATCACTTTTTCTATTCGATCGTTTGCTTTTAACCGATTCGTTTCGGATGAAAGTTAATTCAACCCAAGCTTCTGCCATCCAACGAACAAGTGGTTATGTGAAATCTGAACGCTACGGGAAATTAGAGC
>JBIPLZ010000145.1:0-5877 GCA_044369395.1 Flavobacteriales bacterium
AGATGGAAAGAAAATTATCGGATACCGTCAAGCAATGACACTTCCAGCTCAACCAAAAACAATGGTTATTGTTGGATCTGGTGCCATTGGAATTGAGTTCGCTTATTTCTACAATGCTATTGGAACAAAAGTGACGGTTGTTGAATTTATGCCAAACATTGTTCCTGTCGAAGATGAAGAAGTAAGCAAGCAATTAGAACGCAGCTTGAAAAAATCAGGAATTTCCATCATGACAGAATCTTCAGTTGAGTCGGTTGACTCAAGCAGTGATGTTTTGAAAGTGAAAGTAAAAACCAAAAAAGGCGAAGAGATTTTAGAAGCTGACATCGTACTTTCTGCTGTTGGAATTGTTTCAAACATCGAGAATATTGGATTGGAAGAAGTAGGTGTTAAAACCGACAAAGGCAAAGTACTTGTGGACGATTTTTACAAAACCAATATTGATGGAATTTATGCCATTGGTGATATTGTAAAAGGTCCTGCTTTGGCTCACGTTGCATCTGCAGAAGGAATTATTTGTGTGGAGAAAATTGCTGGACATCATCCTGCTCCACTTAATTACAACAACATTCCTGGTTGTACATACTGCAGTCCTGAAATTGCATCGGTTGGTATGACCGAGAAAGCAGCTCGAGAAGCTGGATACGAAATAAAAGTTGGGAAATTTCCATTTTCCGCTTCTGGAAAAGCATCTGCTGCAGGAGCGAAAGATGGTTTCGTGAAAGTTATTTTCGATGCAAAATATGGTGAATGGCTTGGGTGCCATATGATAGGTGCCAATGTTACTGAAATGATTGCAGAGGCCGTTGTTGCTCGAAATTTGGAAACAACTGGACATGAAATTATCAAGAGTGTTCACCCACACCCAACCATGTCGGAAGCCATTATGGAAGCTGCTGCAGCTGCCTATGGCGAAGTAATCCACCTTTAATATTTATAAAAAGCCCTGATTGAATCGGGGCTTTTTTTCTTATGTGCGGAATTAGCGGTTTTTACGCATTTACGAATCAGGGACAGAAGCAACTCAATCAGATTGAAGCTTCAGTTGAAGCTATGCATTTGCGTGGTCCTGATGGTTCTGGTGTTTATAAACATAACAACGTCGCTCTTGGTCATGCACGGCTATCCATTATTGATGTTAGCAACGCTGCTTCCCAACCTTTTACAGACGAAAGTGGGCGTTGGACAATTGTGTTTAATGGGGAATTTTTCAATTTCCAAGAACACCGAGAAGCCCTTGAAAAGGCAGGTCAAACGTTTAAATCTACCAGCGATACCGAAGTATTACTTTATCTGTTCATTCGTGAAAAAGAAAAATGCTTGAATAAAATAAATGGCTTTTTCGCCTTTGCGGTATACGATAATCAAACGGAAGAACTTTTCGTTGCACGCGACCGATATGGAGAAAAACCATTATTAGTAGCAAAAACTACTGATGGAATTTCATTTGCCTCTGAGATGAAATCTTTAATGGCATTTGAGTGGCCTCGCGAAATTGACACCGCTGCAGCCAAGCAATATTTTCATCTGAATTACATTCCTGGACCAGAGAGTATTTTTCAATCGGTAAAGAAATTGGAGCCTGGTTCCTGGATACGAATCGAAAATGGCAAAATTGAACAGGGTATTTGGTATGAATTACCTTATCCATCATCAAATAAATCAGCACTACCCGATTATCAATCAGCCCAAAAGCAATTGGTTGATTTAATGGATGCAGCTGTAGAACGAAGACTCATTTCGGATGTTCCCTTGGGCGCTTTCTTGAGTGGAGGAATAGATTCTTCGGTGGTGGTTGCTCTAGCCTCGCGGCATACTCAAACCTTAAATACCTTTTCCATTGGGTATAAAGACGAGCCATTGTTCGATGAAACAAGCTATGCTCAATTAGTTGCCAATCGATACAAAACAAATCACACCGTTTTTTCACTCAGCAACTCCGACCTATTCGAACATTTACATGATGTACTCAATTACATCGATGAACCTTTTGCCGATTCTTCTGCATTGGCAGTATATATTTTAAGTAAAGAAACCCGAAAGCACGTCACTGTTGCTTTATCGGGCGATGGCGCAGATGAGTTGTTTGGAGGTTATCGGAAACATTCGGCCGAATGGAAAATTCGTCAAGGAGGTATTGTTGCCAAATCAATCGCTGCACTTTCTCCTTTATGGAATGCATTGCCTAAATCGCGGAATAGTCGCTTGGGAGATTTAACGCGTAAGCTTCAAAAGTTTGGTGACGGCGTTAATTTATCAGAACAAGAACGCTACTGGAGTTGGTGTGGTTATGGCGATGATCAATACGTGAATTCACTTTGGACAGGTAAATCAGAAGCTGAAATTTCGAATTCGTATAAATCATTTCATACACGCTCCATCACAAAAACTGGCGACATGAATGATGTGTTGCGCAACGATATGCAACTAGTTCTTCCTGGTGATATGTTAACCAAGGTAGATTTGATGTCGATGGCGAATAGTTTGGAAGTACGGGCTCCTTTTCTAGATTTTGAAGTGGTTGATTTTGCCATGCGCTTGCCTGCAGAATATAAAATTTCGGGTGCGGGAAGAAAGAGAATTGTTCAAGATGCATTTCGATCGATGTTACCTGAAGAATTATATAATCGGCCAAAGCATGGTTTTGAGGTGCCATTACTTTCTTGGTTTCGGAATGAGCTGAATGCATGGATTTTCGATGATTTACTTTCATCCAAAAATTTGAAAGAGCAAGGATTTTTCCATAACGAATCAATTCAGTTACTTAAAAAGCAATTACATTCAAACAATCCAGGTGATTCGGCTGCTCGCATATGGGCATTAATCGTTTTTCAATCGTGGTATAACAATCGGTTGAAATAGATATATTTGATTTTTGTATTAATTACAATATGCCTAAAATTCTGCGTATCATCAATCGATTTAATTTGGGAGGTCCAACCTACAACGCGGCTTATTTATCGCGTTATATGCCACCCGAATTTGAAACACTTTTGGTGGGTGGAGAAAAGGATGATTCTGAGGATAGTTCCGAATTCATCGTTAAAAACCTTGGCTTAAATCCGATTATCATTCCCGAGATGAAGCGAGAGATTGACCTTAAAAACGATTTTGAGGCCTATCGCAAAATGGTGAAAATTATCGAGGATTTTAAACCCGATATTGTGCATACACATGCTTCAAAAGCGGGAACAATTGGTCGATTGGCTGCTGCAAATATGAAAGTTCCTGTGATCATTCACACCTTTCACGGACATGTTTTCCATTCCTATTTTGGGAAGATGAAAACAGTGATGTACAAAAACATTGAGCGGAATTTGGCAAGAAGAAGTTCTACAATTATTGCCATTAGTGAAAAGCAGAAAACTGAATTGTGTTTGATTCATCGAATTTGCAAACCCGAAAAAATTCGAGTAGTTCCTTTAGGGTTTGATTTGTCGCGATTTACAGAAAATATGGTTGAGAAACGCAGCCAGTTTCGAATGCGCTATAACATTGCGGACGATGAGATAGCGATTGGTATTATTGGTCGATTGGTTCCCATTAAAAATCATAAACTCTTTATTGAAGCGTGTAAAATTGTGTTAGAAAAGACACAGCAAAAAATCCGTTTGTTTATTATTGGTGACGGAGAAGATCGCTTGAATATTGAATCGATGGCTCGGAAAGCCGAAATTCCATTTATTGATGCGATGGTTTCGAATGCCATTGCTCCTCTAACTTTTACTTCATGGATTCAGGAGATTGATGTTGCCTGCGCCGGTTTAGATATTATTGCCCTTACTTCATTAAATGAGGGCACTCCAGTTAGTTTAATTGAAGCTCAAGCAGCAAATAAACCTATTGTCACTACGAATGTTGGAGGAATTGAGAATGTTGTAGTAGAAGGCGTTACGGCATTATTAAGCCATTCCAAAACAGACCCCGATCAGTTTGCCGATTTATTGCTTCAACTAACAGAAAATAAAGAACGAAGGATTGAAATGTCTCGTGCCGGTTGGGAACACGTTCGCAATAAATTCCATTACACCCGTTTGGTAAGAGATATGACTGAACTTTATTATGAATTATTGAATAATGCAGGTGTTTAGAAAGAGACCAATTACCATATTATTTTTTAGTAGCTTTGTCGCAATATGAAGTGTTGTTTCCATAGACATATTTCTCTGCTGACATTTCTTTTGGCGGTTATGTTCATGTCATCCTGTAACAACAGGGCGATTATGTTTCGAACAAAACACAATTATCCATTCGATGATTTATCGAAGATACCCCCAACCCGCGAGTATAAAATTGCCATTAACGACAATATTGAAATACAGGTTAATCCGAATAAAGGAGCGATGTTGTTGGAGGGGAATTCTAGCAATACAGCAGGCGGAAATTCTGGGAATAATGTTTCGATGGCCAAGCCAATAACTGCCTTAGTTGAATATGATGGAACAATCAAACTTCCTGTTTTAGGAAGAATGCAAGTAAAAGATCTTACCCAGCGTGAAGCTGAGTTGATGATGGAGGAACGATATAAAGAAATATTCATTGATCCTTTTGTTAAAATCACCATTACCAACAAACGCGTAATATTATTTCCCGGTAGTTCAGGAGCAGCGCGCGTTTTAACTTTAAGTAATCAAAATACAACCCTCACAGAAGCAATAGCAATGAGCGGAGGTGTTTCGGGAGATGCAAAAGCGAATCGTGTAAAGTTGATACGAGGAAACCCTGAAAATCCACAAGTGTACCTTATCAATCTTTCTACTATTGAAGGAATGAAAAAAGGAAACATTGTTTTACAAGGAAATGATATTATTTATATTGAGCCACGAAACGATTATGTCATCAATTTCACTAATAGAATTGCTGGTTACATTGGTGCAATTAGCTTAGGTGTTTTAATTTATGGATTAGTAAAATAATAAATGGTAGAGCGTAAAATTTCCAACCTAAATGATGAATTTGATCTGAAGCTATTCTTAAAAGTAGCAAAGCGAAATTCTGCATGGATTGTTCTCTTCTTTATTATTTCATTTTTGATGGCTTTCCTTTATTTACGGTATACCTACCCTATTTATGAGGCAAAAACAGTTATTCAAATTGCACTAGCTGACAAAAATTCGAAACTGCTTCTCGACAAAGAGTTTTCTACTCAAAGTGATATCTCTAGTAAAATTGAACTATTGAAGTCACCCACATTTCTTGACCGAGTTTTTAACAAACTCCCATTAGATATTGGATATTTTCAAATTGGAAATGTATTGAATTACGAGATGTATCGTAGTTCGCCCTTTGAAATTGATTATAATAATCCAACAAACGAACTATACAACATTCCTGTATACTTATCATTCACAGACGAAAACAACGTAACTGTTTCTGTAAATATTAACAACAAGGAAAATGTATATCGAATAAAAACAGGTAAATGGCAGCGCTTGCCTATGCTTGACTCGATTAAAGTTAATGTTAAGAATTACGAGAAAATCCGAAAGGATATGTTGGGATTAAACGAAAATCCTTACTACTTTATTCTTTCGAAAAGAGAAAATTTAGTCCGTACATACTCTGCAAACCTCGAGGTTGTTACCGAAAACGATGCTGCGGGAACCATTAAAATGGTATTTCACGAAAGAAGTCCAGCTAAAGCGGCAGATATCTGTAACACTATTGCCGAAGAATTTAAAAAATATGATATTGAAAAACAAGCTGAAAGTTCACTCAATACTATACGTTTCGTTGATGATCAATTAAAAATCATATACGATAAATTATACGACAGTGAGGTAAACCTACAGGATTTCAAAACAAAAAATCGATTGAATGACGAAACACCATTGCCAGATTTCAATACACGTATAAATGACCTGGAATCAAAACTTA
>JBIPLZ010000324.1:0-3201 GCA_044369395.1 Flavobacteriales bacterium
TCCATCCATCATTTTTAAAACAAATCGAAACAATTTAGAAATCATTGCAAAGGGCTCTTTATTTCCAACGTTCAAAGAGTTAACATCCATTATTTTAACGTTTATATTGACATCACTTACTTGGATATTTTTCAGAGCCGAGAGCATGAATCACGCGCTCTTATTTATTAAAGGAATATTAGTTGGACTAGTAAACAAATCAAGTTATGTAGATTGTTTTAATCTCCTTTATTGGGAAGTTGGATTATTGCTTCCATCTGCCATTCTATTTTTCTTTTACATTGAATGGATTGGAAGAGAGCAACCTTTTGCATTGGCCAAGATTGGATATAATTGGAAAAGTGCTTACCGTTTAGCATTTTATTATGCTCTAACAATCTCCCTATTTCTAGTAAAAGCAAATGTTCAGGAATTTATTTATTTTCAATTTTAAATCATGCGCTATTTAGTTGTAAAATTTGGATTATTTATTTTACCCATTATCATTATTCCCATTATTGAAACATTTTTTCTTCCCGTTAATTTTTTCAATTACCGAACTTGGGAAGCTCTGGCTTTCATGAATAAAAATTATAAATCAGAAGGTCCTTTTTATCCGAATTATCAGATTGAAATGGATGAAGAGGGCGATTTAGCATTTCATACACCTCAAGCTATCCTAAAAAAAACCAAATGGATTACCGACGAAATCGGATATCGAAACAAACAATTCATTCATAATCCCGATATATTGCTAATTGGAGATTCATTTTTTGCGGGCAGTAGTTTGGATCAAAGCGAAACACTGAATAATCAATTGCAATCGAAATTAGATACCACCATCGCTGTTTACACAATGGCTCCTGCATCATTTAAAGATTTTCATAGTTTATACAATAGAAACATAATTCATAAACCGAAAACTATCATTTTTTCAATTGTTGAACGAAAAACACCCGAAGTATTGGCAAATAACAATCAAAGCAAAGAAGCAATCCAAGCGATAAATATCAATCATTTAGGTTTCGTAAATTCAATAAAATCGTATTCGGATAGATTTACACGATTGTATTTTAAAGAATGGCTGTTTGCAAAAATCCTAAATAAAAAAGGCCCTGGAGTTAGCTCAAACATCAACCCTTCGATGTACTTTATGAAAGGGAAAGAATCTAATAATAAAAATGAAACTGATTTAATAAATACAATTAATGCAATTAAATCGTATAAATTATTTTGCGATAAAAATGGCATTGAATTTATTTTCATTCCTATGCCTAATAAAGAAACTGTTTATTATGATTTGGTTCCTTTTGAGGAACAACCTAATTACTTATTTAAATTAGATTCTGCAATGCAAATTCATGGAATTAAAACGATTAATCCATTGAAAATATATAACGAAGAACGCAAAACATCATCCGAATTACTCTATAAATTAGATGATACGCACTGGACGAGTAAAGCTGTTGATTGCATTTCAAAAGAAATTATTTCCATTATTCATAATAAATAAAAATCCCGACAGGTTAAAATTCTGCCGGGATTTACAGTAAGGAGATTATTTATTTTGTCCGCACATTCACCGTTGTATTAACAATGGCAGGATTTCCACCCGCATTTTTAATTTGTTGTTGAATTTGAGTTCTACGAAGCAATAGATCTAATTCGCGGTCTTCTTTTTCTCGTTTCGCCACTTCTTCAATGACAATTCGGTAATTCACATTCATGGAATAATAAAATTGCACTGTTGGTTCAACCATATCTGCATTCAAAACTACATCAAACTGCCCATAAGGAACGCGCTCATAATACACTGTCTTATTTTTTTCTGCGTAGTTGTATTCAATCGGTTTTTCTTTGTCTTTGGATGCTTTTTTCGAATACACTTTGGGAATTCCAGTATTAGCTGCGGTGTATTTCACATAACGTTCCATCGGATACACCGAGCCTTGCGTTGTTCCATAATTTTGTGCTTCTAAATTAAAACCCATGCGTTTATAGGATTCCGTTTTGGTTTGAATAATTTCTTCAGCTTTCTTTCTTAAATCGGTATAAATCTGATCCATGTTGGCGACATTATAATCGATCTTCACGAGGTCATAAATTTCGGCCCGAGCAGCAGCCGAAATAAGATCATTCACACGATCGTGATCGGTAAACTTTACGTGGATGTTTTTCTTCATTTCAAATCCCGTGGGCACTTCATTCAATGTTTTGCTATAACGTTTTTCGGTCATTTCGAATTCGTAGGTTGGCAACATCGAAATAAAATCGACATGTGTATTATCGAGCGGAATTCCCGCTACACGCAATTCATCAAAGACATTGTTTAAGCGAATATCCATCAAAGAATCCGTTTCCATAATACTTTCGCCCGCTTGGGTGATGCTTAAAATTGCCAAATAGGAGGTTGCTTTAACATTCATCATCACATCAGCTTTTATTGGAGTTAATGATCCACTGTTTACCTGTGTGGTTAAATTCACTCCCTTGGGCGGATTGTAGTTAATAAAACTCAAATTACCATAACTGTCGTTAAGTATGGCATTCCCGCTCGAACAAACGGTAGAAGTGGTCTGCTGATAATTAGCATTCCCCGTTGATTGGGCTTGAACATTAAACATTGAAGCGATTATTACGCTGCTTAAATAAATTGATTTTTTCATGACGTTATTTTTGCTGCCTTATGTCACAAAAAAAAATAGGTTCACGTAAATGTGAAAATGAGGGATGAAATGTATTTAGGGTATATAATTTACAAATATGATCATTGAATTTCCAAGATAGGGAATAATGAAAAATGGCGATTAGGGTTTGTAATGTTTCAAGTGAAAACTTAAATACAAATCTCATAATATGTTTAATTGTTTAAAGCATTTCCACTAAAAAACCTAATCCTAAATATGATGTTGAAATTAATAGCCAACCAGCATTTTTTTATCGAACTCAGTTTTTAGGTAACTTGCAAAGAATTTATACTTTTTGAGGACTAAATCCTTTCTGAACATATAACAATTATGCGTGAAATATTCTCTTTGATAGGCTTCCTGCTTTTGACTTTAAAAGGCTATTCATCAATTATATATGTTAATGCAAACGCTACCGGAACCAATAATGGCAATAGTTGGACAAATGCTTATACCGATTTGCAAAGCGCGTTGAGTAGTGCTTTTGTAAATGATGATATTTGGGTTGCTACTGGGACGTATAAGCCAACACAGA
>JBIPLZ010000395.1:0-2645 GCA_044369395.1 Flavobacteriales bacterium
AGACAACGACAAGAACCATTTCTTTTGTGATGAAAAATGGAGTCGATATTTTCGGTGGATTCAATGGCTCAGAAACTAGTATTAACGAACGTGATATTGAGGCAAATCCGACTTATTTGTCTGGTGACATTGGTGCGCAAGGTGATAATACTGACAATTCATACAAAGTAGTAAAAATTCAAAATTTCACGGCTCCTTTCACTTTCGATGGACTACGAGTGGTTTCGGGTTATGATGGAACATCTTCTGGTAAAGGAGCAGGAATGTATGTTTTTAATAATCCAGGGATTGCAATCAATATCAAAAACACAATTTTGTATAATAACTATGCTTATCACTCAGGCGGAGGAATACTGATAGATAATTCTAATACCACTTTCAATAATTGTGAATTCCTCTATAATTCTTCATACAACTATGGTGGTGGTGCAATATACTCAGCAAACGTTTCACAATCCAACATCTATTTATACGACTGTTCAATCATTGGTAATAACTCAAGACAAGGAGCTGCTATTAACTTTGATGGTAACGAATTAGTTATTGAGAGGAGTATTGTATCAAGCAACACCTCGACAACAAGTGGTAACATAATTAATGTTTCGCAGGGCGTTATCAATTTTGAAATCAACAATTCGCTCATCGTTGGAAATCAAGTATCTGACGGCGGAAGTTCAATCATCAGTTCTTATACGTCTGATGCAAATTCTTCATCCTTGACAAACGTAACGATTTGTCACAATAAAAACTCTTCTGCTTTCGATGTTTATTCCGAAGCGATTTACCAATCTAATTCAGCAATGGTAATTTCAAATTGCATCGTTTTTGGAAATACAAATTCAGATCTGAATGTTCAAATTGACGCTGGAAATACTGTTCGAAATTCGATCGTAGAAAATGGATATTCAACAGGAATAAATATCAATAGTACGAATCCACTTTTTGTAAATCCTGGTTCCCTTTCGATAGCACCATTTGATGGATCAGCCTATGATTATTCCTTGCAAAATGCTTCCCCTGCTGTTAATTATGGAAACAATTTATATGCTCAGAATTTTACAATTGATTTTCTAAACAATGCTCGTGTTCAGCAATTGATTGTGGATTGTGGAGCAATTGAATCTGCTTTTACGGATACGCAAGCGCCGATTGCTTTGTGTTCTGATGTTACTTTGCCATTAACATCAAGTGGTGACGCGATACTATCTGCTATTCAAATTAACAACAACAGCACAGACAACATTGGAATAACGAGCTATTCACTCTCTCAAACCGATTTTAATTGCACCGAAATTGGAAGTAATTTAGTGCAATTGACCGTAAGTGATGCTGCAGGAAATTCAAGTAGTTGTAATGCCAATGTTTTGATCGTTGATTTACAAAGTCCAACTATTATTACACAGAACATTTCTGTTTATTTAGATGAAAATGGACAAGTTGCGATTTCAGCGAATGAGATTGATAACGGAACATTTGACAATTGTGAATTAGATACGATCTTCATTTCGCAAAGTGAATTTAGTTGTATAAACTCAGGAACAAATGTCATAACATTTACAGCGATTGACGTAAACGGAAATATGAATTCGGCCAATGCAATTGTAACTGTAATAGATACCCTTTTTCCAATTGTTCTGGGTCAAAATAAAGATATATATCTCAATGCAAACGGAATCGCACAAATAACAGCTTCAGAAATTAACAATGGTTCTTTTGACGATTGTAGTATTGCGTCGATGACACTCAACAAAACAACCTTTTCGTGTGCGGATCTTGGTTCAAATCAAGTCACTTTTGGAGTACAAGACCCTTTTGGAAATCTATCCACAACTTCCGTGACTGTTACAGTAATTGATTCGATAAAACCAATTACGAGTGGACAATCCATTACACTAAATTTGAATGATGCTAATCCTGCTGTAGTTTCTGCTTCGCAAGTGAATACAGTAAGTTCTGACAATTGTACTTTCAGTCAGACTATTTCGCCATCTTCATTTAATACTGTAGGTGTTTATTCAGTTGTATTGACTTCTACAGATGTTTCTGGAAACAGTAGTTTTGGCTCATACACAATAACAGTCATAGATGAACCTATTTCAGGATTGGCGGAACAAGAAACTATTCAATTTACGGTTTCCCCAAATCCAAGTGAAGGATTGATTCATATAAAAACTGCAATCTTTGATAATCAAATTGCTTTGCGTTTGTTCGATATTTCCGGGAAATTAATTGCTACGAAAAGTTACTTTAATCAAAATGAATTTGATTATAATATAGAAGGATCAGCTGGAATTTACTATTTAAAAATCGAAACTTTAACTTTTAAAAGCAATTACATCAAGGTTGTGAAGTTTTAGATATTGTATGCGATTTATATTTGGTCCGATGTCTATTGAATTGTATCGTTCCGCGCGTAAATAGAATTTTAGGATTTGGTGAACGAGATGTTTTAGGCAGCACGAATGTAGCAAAAGTCGACAATGTTTCAATTAAGCACAACACCCAAATTTTTGGTGCGCGCTGTTAGTGGTTGGTTATTAAAACTCTTTCCATGGCAAACACTACTTTATAGTTAAAAAAGACAGTGAAATCAAATCAATTTTCTAAAGCAAAATCATTCTCAACTGCAAATTACTTTCAGTTTG
>JBIPLZ010000146.1:0-5841 GCA_044369395.1 Flavobacteriales bacterium
AGAAGTATATAGCGCCAATAAAATTACCAACATCAATTTGCAAAAGAAGAACAGTATCAAGAAGGATTCATCAAAGATATTTTCGTTTCGGTCACAGCTTAATCAACATCATACGAACAAAGAAAATCCTATATTTGCTTTAACCAAAACACATTTACACAATGCGGACACTTAAAATATCTATATCAGAATTGGAATATAGTAAGTTCGGTATCCCTAATGAACAACTTTCTTTTACGGATTTGATTGATTTGGTGAGCAGAGAACTTTCTAGGCAGACTTTGAACAATAGCGTTAAACTCTCTGAAAAACTCGGACTTTCAAAATTATCAATGGACGACATTTCAAAAGAAGTAAAGGCTGTGAGAAAAAATGCAAAAGATAATCATTGACACGAACGTCTTTGTTTCTTCACTTATTCAACGCAATTATCCGTTTTATGTAGTTGATAGCATTTTCTCAACTAAGGAAATTCAGCTTTGTATTTCGGATAAATTGTTTGAAGAATATTATGATGTACTTAACCGAAAAAAATTCTCTAAGTTTCCCGAGTTCATCGCTCTTGCCCATGTTCTTCTTACTGAAATTGAAAAAAGAGCAATAATTTATTACCCGACAATTAAATTGGAAATCATTCGTGATCTTGACGACAATAAGCTTTTAGAACTTGCTGAAACATGCCAGGCTGATTTTTTAATCACAGGCAACACAAATGACTTCACAATGGATAAATACAAGACTACAAAAATTGTATCACCAAAAGATTATTGGGAAAATCATTTACCTGGATAATACGATTATAAATTTTGAGTCTTTAGCTAAAGATATTTTTTAAAGAGCACTAAAACCCCAATAGCTTGAAGGTGCTACATTGTTTGTTTAGTCTGCCACCAGACTTTTCCCATTTAATCCTTCTTCAAACTCCATGCATTATCTTCCATTACATTTATCCATTCTAATTTTTTGAAAGTCGTATTTTTTCTCATTGAAGGATTTTGTTTGCGGTCAAACTTTTCACAGCCAGAACATCAGAGGTAATGCCCCAAAGTCATTTCGGGGTGCCTGACATAGTTAAGTAAGTATAAATTGCGCTGAGATAGTCTAGGCGGCGATGCAGCGTTTCGCCATTAACACGATAATGATTTTTAAGAAGTATTGGCGATAGAATGCGAATCGAAAAAAATAGCGGCCTATATTTTAGAAACTAGCACAATGCCCAAACGTTTTTTTTCGATGCGGACTGAAGCATCGGCTGGAATTGATGTACAAACCAATTCTCGACAACATTGTGGCAAATTAAGGCAAATCAATGACGAATTAATCATAGTAAATTGTCTTAAATAGATTTCTGATGAATAAGATACAACTTCTGTATTTCTTGTCATTATTGATTTTTAGAATTAAAAATGAAATTTGAATGCGTAAGGAATTTGAAATCCAATTTTGGTGTGATTGTAGATTTAAATAAAATTTGTTTTCATAAACAAAAACAATAAGAAACTAATCATTTAACATTTAAATCAAGTAAAAAACAAAACACTATGAAATCTAAAATCTTAAAAACTCAAGTTGCATCGGCCATGCTTTTACTAACAAGCTATGTATCAAATGCACAAAGCCAGCTCACCGTTTCATTAACAAATGGACTAACGGATGCATTTTATGTTTCGGATATCCGAAGTATAAAATTCATAAACAATACAATGAATATTACGGAGAATAATGGGACCCAAAGTTCATGGCCCATAGTTGATATTATTGAATATTCATTTAAGGGATCTAATTCCATTGGCCAAACTTCGGAATCAACAAGTAATTATTTAAACATTTTCCCGAACCCTGTTACAGATAAATTAAGTATGGAATATTGGTCTTTAAATGAGAGCCAAATAACCATTGAACTTTTGGATTTGAGCGGAAAAATTGTGCGTTCTGTTTTTGAGGGGACGCATCAAGGAAAAGTAAAATACACTTGGACTAAAGATTTACCAAGTGGTATGTATTTATGCCGAATTGTTTCCAATAATAAAAGCATTACTAAACCATTTGTAATTCAATAAAGACATGAAAAACTTCATCTTTTACCTGCTATTATTTTTTAGTTTAATCTCTGTTGCACAAACACAACAAAACATTAACAAAAATACGGGCACAGTATCCAATGCAATTTCCACTATAGATAGTATTCGGTTCACGGGTTCATCAACAAATATGGAAGTTGTATTGCAAAACGGAACTGTAGTATCTCATCCCATCTCAGATATTTTAAATGTAAATTTTATCATATCAAATCAAAATAGCTGTGATGTAACGGATGTATTAAATCCAAATTTGAATTACGGAAGCATGACTGACCAAGAGGGTACTATTTACAAAACAATTATAATAGGCAGTCAGGAATGGATGGCAGAGAACCTTAATACATCTGTTTACCGAAATGGTGATGCTATTGCGACCAACTTAACAGTTGCAGAATGGGAAAATACATTAAATACTCAAATTGGAGCATGGGTTTTTAATAATAACGATAGCCAATACGTTTGCCCCTATGGCAAATTGTATAACTGGTATGCGGTTGTCGATACCCGCCATGTATGCCCAACGGGCTGGCACGAACCCACCGACGGCGAATGGACAACTTTAATTGACTATTTAGGTGGAGAATTAGTGGCAGGTGGAAAAATGAAATCAACGGGCACACAATACTGGATTGAACCTAATCAAGACGCTACCAACGAAAGCGGCTTTTCAGGTCTCCCGGGTGGCCACCGCAACGCCGATAGTGGTTTCGAGGGTCTTGTTGGCAGCTACTGCAGCTGGTGGAGTTCTTCGGAGAGCAGTATATACGGCGCCAGGAGCCACAACCTGTTATATAGCGTTGGCGATGCAATCCAGTATGACAGCCCTAAGCAAGCTGGTTTCTCTGTCCGTTGTCTCAGAGATTAATATATCTAACAGGAATTATTCATGCTTTAAAATGGAGAATGTTGAATGCTACATTTTATCTGTAAAGAATTACCAACGAAGTATGAACAACATAGAAAACAAACTTGCTCTTGGACTTATGATTTACCAAGTGGCATGTATTTATGCCGAATTGTATCCCAAAAAAGTATTACTAAACCATTTCTAATTCAATAAAGACATGAAAAAAATCTTCTTTTACCTGCTATTATTTTCTGGTTTAATCTCTGATGCTCAAACTCAACAAAACATTAACAAAAATACGGGCACAGTATCCAATGCAATTTCTACGATAGATAGTATTCGGTTCACGGATTCATCGTCTATTATGGAAGTTGTTTTGCAAAACGGAACTGTAGTATCTCATCCCATTTCAGATATTTTAAATGTAAATTTTATCACTGCAAATCAAGATAGTTGTGATTTAACAGATGTATTAAACCCCAATTTGAGTTACGGAAGTATGACCGACCAAGAGGGAACTATTTACAAAACTATTGTCATTGGCACACAGGAATGGATGGCCGAAAACTTAAAAACTACTATCTACAGAAATGGTGAACCTATTGCTACGAATTTAACGGATGTAGAATGGGAAAATACACCAAATACTCAAATTGGGGCTTGGGCTTTTTACAATAACGATAGCCAATACGATTGCCCCTATGGCAAATTGTACAACTGGTTTGCGGTTGCCGATCCCCGCCATGTATGCCCAACGGGCTGGCACGAACCCACTGACGGAGAATGGACAATTTTAACAGACTATTTGGGTGGAGAATTCGTTGCAGGTGGAAAAATGAAATCAACGGGTACACAATACTGGCTTGACCCTAATCAAGATGCTACCAACGAAAGCGGTTTTTCAGGACTCCCGGGCGGCGTTCGCATCTTCAGCCAATTCTTCAACTTTGGCAATACCGGTTACTGGTGGAGTTCATCTGAGAACGGAACCATCGATGCTTGGGAACGCAACATAGGGTATAACAATGGCATTGCCTACCGGGGCAACGGAGACGGCGATAAGGTGAATGGCTTGTCTGTGCGTTGTCTCAGAGATTAAGTTATTCGATATTTCTATTAGGAATTATTCACGCTTTAAAATGGAGAATGTTGAATACTAGATTTTATCTGTAAAGAATTACCAACGAAGTATGAACAAAACATAAAACAAACTTGCTCTAGGACTTAACATTTACCAAGTGGTATGTACTTATGCCAAATTGTATCCCAAAAAAAGTATTACTAAACCATTTCTAATTCAATAAAGACATGAAAAAAATCTTCTTTAACCTGCTATTATTTTCTGGTTTAATCTCTGTTGCACAAACACAACAAAACATTAATAAAAATTCGGGCACTGTATCCAATGCCATTTCTACTATAGATAGTATTCGGTTCACGGGGTCATCAACAACTATGGAAGTTGTTTTGCAAAACGGTTCGATTGAATCTCATCCCATTTCGGATATCTTGAATGTAAACTTTATCACCGCAAACCAAGATAGTTGTGATGCAACGAATGTATTTAACCCAAATTTGAGTTACGGCAGCATGACCGACCAAGAGGGCAATGTTTATAAAACTATTGTCATTGGCACACAAGAATGGATGGCAGAGAACCTAAAAACGAGCATCTACCGTAATGGAAATGCAATAGCTAATATAACCGATAGTGCACAGTGGTCAGGCTTAATAACAGGTGCTTGGGCTTCATACAATAACGATAGCCAGTACGATTGCCCTTATGGAAAGCTCTACAACTGGTATGCAGTAGCTGATTATCGCAATGTATGCCCAACGGGCTGGCATGTTCCCACAGACGGCGAATTGACAACTTTAATTGACTATTTAGGTGGAGAATTAGTGGCAGGTGGAAAAATGAAATCAACGGGCACGCAATACTGGAATGCCCCCAATACCGATGCGACCAACGAAAGTGGTTTTTCAGGACTCCCTGGCGGCGCCCGCTTCGTTTATGGTGATTTCTACAATGTTGGTATCTACTGTGTCTTGTGGAGTTCTTCGGAGGGCGATGCCTACAGCGCCTGGGACTTCAGCCTGACCTATGACAGTGGCAGTAAAGGCCAGTACGGCGACGATAAGAGAGCAGGTTTTTCTGTCCGTTGTCTCAGGGATTAATTTATTTGATTTCCCGATAGCTATCGGGATGACAATTCCTGAAGGAGCCAATTTTATTTTAAAAATAATTTTCGAATGCACAAACGAACGAGGCAGAAAAAGGAATTCAGGTATTGATTGAAGAACTAATACAGCAATACAATCCCTAATTTTACCTCATGGGAAAATCCAACTTTGAACGCATGTTGCAACTGGCCGATGAGGTATTTGCGACCAAGAATGATCCGAATCAATTGGATGTGAATGAAGAAGTCATGGAACACTTGCAGCGCATTCACCCCGAAAGCATTGCTGAATACGACGATGGTCATGGCCCCGTTTGCTGGATAATTCAAATTCCCACAACCCGGACTTTGCTGGAGCAATTTCTTGCCGACGAAATTTCCGAAAAACAGCTCTTCGAATTAACTCCACTCGATGTTCCCTATCAGGCGGTTTATCTGTGTTCGGGCATGGTACTCGAAGAATATCGAAGAAAAGGCATTGCTAAAAAATTGGCCTTCGACGCGCTTTCAAAAATCCGCGAATCACATCCAATCGAAGCACTTTTTGTGTGGGCATTTACCAAGGACGGCGATGTGGCTTCCGAATCACTTGCCCAACTCAGCAGATTGCCCTTGTTCAAAAAATTGCATTGAATAAGGTGTAAAATCAAGCTCTATTTTTCTTAAAAATCTGCAAGAAAATCGTTGAAAGGGAGCTTTGTCGATCCGTAGATCTAACGCATATTTTGGA
>JBIPLZ010000311.1:0-3319 GCA_044369395.1 Flavobacteriales bacterium
TGGCGATAATAATCGAGTGGTTTAAGAAGCCGAATGAGTACAATTCCGCACTCATGTTTAATGATATCACTCATAAAATTCTTGCCAAATTGAGATAAAGTTTCAAGGCAGCAAAGTTAAAACTTATTAAATCTTTGGCTAGTTCGACTTATGAATATTTATTCACTTTGAACAGAAAAGTGTTTTAGAATTTAACAGAAAGTCCAATTCCTAAAACCTCTTTAAATTGCATGCGCGGACCAGTGCCTATCACTTCATTTCCATTAACAATTCGTTTCACAGGCACTTGAACATCGTTATCGTAAATAAGATTTGTAAAGATACTTGTTGTTAACCACTTGTTGGCTTTAATGAGAATGAGATTTTCCCAGTTAACATCAATGTTTACTCGCTGTGGTTTGATTGGATCTGTATAATTGTTGAACAATTGAAGGTTCGATACAACGGAGATGTTTTTTACCAAATCTTTTTGAAGTCGAGCCCTTAAATAAGCACCAAACTCGAAACGAGATTTTTGTCCTTCGGTAAGTATTTCGCCTGCGTCGTTATAGGTAGCAGCAGTAACTCCAAATTGTCCAAGATTAGCTAAACGTTGATCCATAACAAAAGTAGACCGACCCGTTGCTGGAGAGATGAACATGGAGAACCAATCGTTTGGTTTATAATCCATACCCAAAGCAAGCGATAAAAATCCGGGAGCTAGGAAACGAGAGATAATTGTAGTGTCGTCAGGGAAATTATAGCCGGGTGCCATTTGTGTTCTAAAATTGAGCATGCCGGCATAGAAGAATTTCCCTTTTGCTTTCTTACCAAATTTGGCATTAAGCTCAATTTTATCCTCGTTTTTTCTAAGAGATTCAGTCTTTGTGGTAATAAATCCAAAACCAGCATCCAACACCGATTCAAAGTAAAGGTCGTTTTTTCGGTATTTAACAAATGCATTTCCTAATGCAGTAGCAGAAAGTGCACTTTCGCCACCTGCAGCCCAATTGGTTAAAGAAACTTGATTGAAATTGAGTGCTAAAAATCCGCCTTTCTTCCAACCATTTACGGTCGTGTCTTCTGCGACTTCAATTTGAGCATTCAGTGTGAAAAAAAGGAAACTAAAAGCGACAACGAAAAATCCCTTAAAATTTAATCTCATCCGAATTAGTTTTTTTGCGATTTAAGAAGATCACGAATTTCGGAAAGTAGAATTTCTTCTGAACTTGGAGCTGCAGGTGCCGCAGGAGCTTCTTCAGTTTGTTTCTTTGTTGCATTCATTCCCTTGATTACCAGGAATAATACAAATGCGATTATAGTAAATGAGAAAACAGATTGAATAAATTTCCCATAGGCGATTGCGGCTTTTCCAACAGTATAACTTAGTCCTGTAAAATCAACACCACCAGTTAGGATGCCAATAATTGGCATTATTACATCGCCAACAAAAGAGTTTACAATGCCACCAAAAGCACCGCCAATTACAACCCCGACTGCTAAGTCAATCACGTTGCCGCGCATGGCAAATGTTTTAAATTCTGATAAAAGTCCCATTTTAATGTCTGTTTAATTTGCTTGCAAAGATTCTAATTTTATTCATTTATGCAAGAGTAAAATTCAAAAGGCATTGATTTTTAGTCATTAATGAGCTGTTGATTTTCATAATTACCAATAAAATCAATCTTTTTCAGACAAAAAAGTGCATCAACAAACAATTAGTTTGAAGATGCACTTTAAAATTTAAAGGACTAATTATCGGATAGTTAATCGGTCGCTAAACTTTCCATCAATCGTATTCCAAATAATGGTATAAACGCCAGCAGGCAGTTGATGCATATTTTCTAGTTGGATGGTATTTTGGATAGATTCAAAATTCTGTGTAACTACTTTCGCACCTAGCATATTGAAGATTTCAATAGAACCTTTTTCCGCTTTTGGAAGCATTACTTGAATATTATCACCACTACTCGGATTTGGGAAAACTCGAATGGAATTGCTCAAAGAAATTGATGCATTCGATTTACTTTGACGAATGATGATATTCAATCTTCCCAATTGCGATGTTTCAGGATTAGAATTCACTTCAAATGAAAAACGTTTGCCTTCTTCTAATTTTGTAATGCTTTTGTTGAAACGATCTTCAACAAAGAATTGAACATCATCCCCAAAAGATTCCAATTGTTCTGCTAAAATTTCAAAAGTGCCTGATTCTGCTTTTATTTTTACTGGGATAATTTTATCTTCAAACGTTAAATCGGGCTTGGCAAAAGCATGAACAGAAAGTGCATCTCCCAATTCATTGACAAGTGAAAAGCTCAAATTCATTCCAGGTAATTCAGGTTTGTAAGCATCAAATGTAGGATTGAATGCTTCGTTTGCTTGGTCATGAAATTCGATGATGGCTTCGTCTTGAATATCGCTTCCTTGCATTTTCACCATCAATCGAAGTTGCTCTTGTGGAGCCGACATTCTGAAAAACAAGGAGTCAGGAAACGTAGATGTTTTAATCGTTTCATGTGCCGTCAATAATGGATTGTTTGCAGTCGATTTTATGAAAAACGATTGGCCTGGTCCAATATAACGTGAACCCCCATTCGTTGCAGCACTTGGGTTAGCACTATTATACGATGCATATTGGTTGATGCTTGGATTCCAAATGTAAATCGTACTTGAAATGCCATTCTTTGTCCATTCGGCAGAATTCCAATCGATAGGCGATTGATACGGATTCGCTACTAAACTCCAACCATTCCCATTGTCAACAGGAAGACAACCTCCCGTACAAGTTACTGGTAATTCGACATCTCCTTGGTTGGGAACTCCTTTGAAATCGATTGTTCCAGCACTAGGAAGTACAATGGTGCTTTGGCCAAGGATTCCTAAATAGTACAATAGAAACCCGCTACCTTTCGGAAGCACTTCATTTGTACTTGCCGGTGAGCTCCATTCTGTTCCATTGCTCGCCGTTTCATTATACACCCAAACATTGGTATTATAGGTTGTCGGATTGTCCCAGCCACTTGCTGTATTTCCAGGCCCAAACAGTAAAATATTGTCTTTGATTTGTTTGAATTTGATTCCACCAATAGTGTCAACGGGTGAAGCAATAAAACGATTTGAACGAACACCACCTCTAGTCCAACGCTGAACCGTCATGTTGCCAACAATGGAAGCCGATGATGGAATTTGATCGATACGCGCCGTTTGTGATTGGTTGCTTAACATCGTAAAAATGCGGTTGTTACTTGTTCCATCAGCATCAAATACGGATGAATTCAACACTTGCAATGTATTTTTTACAGAAGCGTTGGCTGTAATTGATTTTGTTCCGGACCGC
>JBIPLZ010000147.1:0-5780 GCA_044369395.1 Flavobacteriales bacterium
TGTTATTGGAGCAGTAATCCGGCAGGCTTCGACGAGACAGCTTGGTATTATTGGTTTAAATTCAAAGGGCTCTCGTACAATGTAGCAAAATCTAAAGTTTTTAATATTCGACTTGTTCGTGAAATATAATTCAAAAATATTTTACTAGAATTAGGAAATAAATCATTTAC
The DNA here is from genome assembly GCA_044369395.1 of Flavobacteriales bacterium. Taxonomy (GTDB): domain Bacteria; phylum Bacteroidota; class Bacteroidia; order M30B66; family M30B66; genus CALQRR01. Next base: position 171 of record JBIPLZ010000147.1, read on the forward strand.
CAATCTTAATTTAATTTCTCATGTAGTATAAATGACCAATAGCCCTGCGCTATCATTGAAATTATCAAAAAATGGTGCAGGATTTATTTTCTTCTAATTATTTCTATAAACATCTTAGAAGGAGAGGATAAGGGTTCATTTTAAGTTTTTTGTGGTATGCATTTTAGTACTTCGAAACGTCAAATTTGTAGTCGTAAAATATTATTAGCAAATTAATTATAAAAATCAGAAAGACTTGAGAATTGCCAAAAAATACACGAGTATCTCTTCTGAAGAAACTCTGAATGGAATCAGCTTTTGAATCTTGTTTTGAAAAGGATGAATTAATTAAATTGTAGTTATAAACTAGCGTTTGTCTCTTTGCTGCATGATTCAAGCAAATTCGATAAATAGTCGTTGTGAATTCTCAAATGACTTTGATAGAAACTCATTGCCTTGCGAATAAGAATAGGATTTTGCAAAAATAGATTTGAAGTAAAATACGCATTGGGCCAATGCAATCTTGAAGATAAATCGAGTTGAGGTATATCTTTACAGACTAATTTTAGGAAACAATATGTTGCAGATTGAAATTCAATATCTGTATGACTTCCAAGAACAACTTGTCGACAATGATTAATCCAAACGGAATCTTTCTCTAAATATCTCCATGAATCTGTTAAAATTATGGCTCTACAAATTCTTCCTACAACAGCATATTCGATGAGTCCGAAAAGTCTCACATTCAATAATTCTGATGCACTATTAATAATGTTCTGAATCGTATTTACCGTTACTTTTTTCTTTTTAACATATTCGTTCAAAATACAAATCTCCCAATACCGAGAATTGATATGTAATGAATTGGATGTGGAAAGATGTGAATGGCAAAATGTCCAAAATTCCTCAGATGGTCTTTCTTTCCTCAATAGGATTTTCCTCGCTTTATACAATTCGATGAAAAGCAACTCATTTGTATTAGCACCCATGGAAAAGTGTTCATCCAATGAATGAAAGTATCCAAGGGTTAAATCATCTTCATCAATATAATGTTGATAGAAATATTCACGACCTAAGGGATTTTCAGCTAATAAATGCAATTCCTTTTTTACACTGGCCTGTCTTTGATAAAGCGCTTTACCTAATGCTAAAGACAAATAACTATTATTACGATTCTTCGAAATGCAATCAAGGAAGAAATCAACAGCTTCTCGATATAAACCCGAATCCAACAGGAAATCTAACTGAAATGAATTCTCAGTCTTGTAAAGCACGTGAGGAATAAACGGCAGTTCTCTCGAAAGAAATGATTCATAATTAGAATATCCGATAACAGAACAAAGTAAATCTAATGTTCGTTGTCGCGGAATTACTCCATTTTTATTAAAACCAAAAATTCTAGATAATGTAGAATACGATATGAAAATATTGTACTCTTTTAACCAAGTATCTAGTTGCTTACATCGCTGAATTGAATTAATTGTAAATCCAATTCGCTGTTCCAATGCGTGTTTTAATTCAATGATTTTCTGATCCACAGTTCAAAAATAGCAGAAAGAGTAGCGTGGTAGATACTTATGTGGAAATGAAACGAAATGAAATGATAATAAATGCTATCGTTGTATAAGTTTGATGCATTAAATGCACATATTTCAAAACAAGCAGATTTTACAAACTATGATTACACTAAATAACATACTAAAACTCTAAAAGTGGAGACGAGAACCCACTTTAAAAAACGGGCTTATTAAATAAAAGTGGCGACTACGCAAAATTATTATGTCAGAGTTTAATTACAAGGTTACATATACTTTTATACAATGTTTTCCAAAAATAGATAGAAGTAAAAAAAAAATAAAAAAAGAAAATATTAACTTATCTTTTGATTCCGAACCCTCAGAATATGACATTGAAACAAAAGTTAAAGATTGGGTTAATGAATTGCAGAGAAATGTAATGAATGATATTGATTGTGAAATTGAATTCGAGCAAGTTGTTAAGTTCAAAAAACTAAAGGTCGTAAAGGGCATTGGAAATACCGATTTATCCGATTTAAATTGAATTTCAGATTGTCGATTATAGATTAAGTGAAATATGAATTTAGTTAAAAACCATTTAATTTAAATGAGCTCATAAAAGCACATACAAGAATTTGGTGGTTCAGTGGTTAATTTATGTTTTGTGATTTGTAGTTCGTTCAATACTGCCAGAAATTTTTGTGCTTCCCCTCCCGAATGGCTCACTCGGGAAGAGAAATCGCCAACTTCTTGAAGCTACAAAACGTGTTTGTTTATTCATAAAAAAGGGGGAAGCCGAAAATCCATAATAAGAGTAGGCGAAAATTTAAAAAATAAAACAGCATTATGAAGGAATGTTTTGAAAAATTAGCTGCTGCTATCATCTATTCCGATGGTGAGGTAGCACCAAGTGAGTTGAGCTATCTCGAAAAATTGGCATCGGATTTTGGTTCTGATAAAACATCACTTGTATTATCCATTGAGGCGGAAATTGAAAAACTGAAACCAATGGATGAAGAAGAATTTCAGGAATACATGAAATCTGCCTCTAAGGCGATTACAGACCCGGAAATTCGTTACAAGGTTTTTGATGCAATGCTGGAACTTACTTTGGCAGATAACTCTTTGGATGATATGGAAACAAATGTATTGGGCAAAATGTCTCAATACCTGGAAATTCCAATTTATTATTTCGCCAATAATCTCGCCTGTAAGGTAAAGGATAAAGGAGCGGAAATTGTAGCCCAAAAAGGTTGGGAAAAACCTGTAGAACATAAGTAAAATTCTACTTCCCAAAAAAGCGGATGCCGAAAAGCAGATAGAGTAGGCTAAAAATTAAAATTCATAAATATGGGCATTATTATAATAAAAAATGAAAACTGTCACTTTGCAGGACAAACAGCAATTGATACCGACCTTTCATGTAAATGGTGTGGTAAAACAATTAAAGCTGGTAAAGAACATTTTATTACTTGGGATTATGACAGTAAATATTGTTCACTTTCGCATTTAAAACAAGCTTTTAAAGCTGAAAAAGGACTTTGAATATTTAATGCGACATGTATTAGTATGCATGCCGTTTTTTTCAAAAACTATGTAATTGTTGAAAAATTATCATATTAAGAAGTTTCATTATTGATAAACCTAACACCTTCGCTTCTATACTTACTTTTATCCCATAACGGTTATGGTGTTGGTAATGAACAGCCCAATCAAGTAAAAACAATTGTAATAGGAATTGAATTGGAACAGGAGGAAGGGAAACCGAAGATTAAGTTCATCGCTTATTTAATAAAGTAAGCGATGAACCTTCTTCAATTAAAGCCAAATCAACACAACGGAAATCACCGTTTTTGCAATTCATCAATCGTTTGCGTTTATACAGTGAAGCCAAGGATGTAAAATGGTTCTCATACAAACATGAGCTGTCAGCTAGTGATTATGAGCGCATCCTTGGTGAATCCTGTTTAAGCAATTCTGAAACACATAGTACAAACTTTCATTTGTTAGACATTCGTCCATTACCGATACCACGCTAAAACAGTCCGCTTCCTTATGATGGTTTGGATCCCCAAAAATACTTGAAAGCATTTAACACATTCGATGTAAATCATCCAACCTATGGAAGTTGGTGTCGAAAAACGTAGAGAAGAACTTCTTGCTAAAATTGATTCGTTTGATTTACTATCCACCATCATCGCTTATCCCGAACTGGATGTAAAAACTTCATAATAATAACGAAGTAATTTTTTCTGCAAAATAGTATTCATTGTTTTTTAATAGATTTGATTGTCCTAAATTCAATTTGTCATGTCGACTCTTTCCAAATCTCGCTTTGTTTCAGGTAATCAATGCGAAAAAAAACTATATTTTGATGTTTTTAGAAAGGATTTGAAGCCTTCGGTAAGTGAACAGCAACAAGCTTTATTCGATACAGGCCATCGGATTGGTCTGTTGGCGCAGCAGATTTTCCCAGAAGGGAAAGATGCATCTCTAAATATGAATAAAGATTGGAATTTGGTCATTGATCGAACCAAAGAGTGGATTGCAGAAGGAGTAAATACTATTTATGAAGCCACCTTTTCCGTTCCAGGCGGATTTGCTGCACTAGATATTCTTCATCATGCAGATGGTGAAAGGTGGGCTATCGAAGTTAAAAGTAGTACATCGGTAAAAGATTACCATTTAACAGATGCATCCTTTCAGTATTTTGTAATGAAAAAAGCAGGATATGCGCCAGATAAAGTATTCTTAATGCATATAAACAATAAGTATGTAAAGCAGGGGGAAATTGATCCTAATCAGCTTTTTCATCTGGAAGATATCACTGAAATAGTTATAGCTAATCAAGTATTTGTAGAGCAAAAACATGCCTCATTAATACGAATGCTTGATGCTGGTCTTGAACCTCATATTGAAATAGGTAAACATTGCGGCAGTCCTTTTGCTTGTGATTACATAAATCATTGTTGGTCCCATCTTCCTGAAAATAATATTTTCAATTTAAATAATGCTCGCGGAAAAGACTGGATGTTATATGGACAAGGTATTTATTCTTTAAACGATGTGCCTGATGATTTTCCGCTCAATAAAAGACAGGAATTACAAGTTAATGGAGTAAAACACAATTCAGAACATATTGACTTAGCTAAAATCAGGGACTTTCTTATTCCCGTTGAAGCACCTCTCTATTTTTTTGATTTTGAAACCATCAACCCAGGCATTCCTGTATTAGATGGTACACGTCCATTTGAACAGGTTCCTTTTCAATACTCGCTTCATATAACAGATTTGGCTGGAAATATTATTGATCACAAGGAGTTTCTTGCTCGGCCGGAAGATTTTTTAGATTCAACCAAACCCGATCCTCGTCTGCAATTAATCCGGCAATTGAAAAACGATATCGGCTCTGAAGGAACTATCATTGCATATAATGCATCTTTTGAAATATCGATTCTAAAAGCATTATCAGTATCTTTCCCTGAAGAAAAAGGATTTATTGATAGTCTAGTAACTCGTTTTATTGATTTGTTAATTCCATTTAGATCGGGTTGGTATTACAAACCCGAAATGGGTGCTAGCGCATCAATAAAATCAGTATTGCCTGCTATTGCGCCCGAGTTTTCATACGCTGATCTAGAAATTGGAAATGGAGATATTGCGAGTAAAGTATTTCATGCTATGATTGAAAACAGTTTTAAAGGGGATTTAAATGCTACCACCAAACATTTATTAGCATATTGTAAAAGAGACACAGAAGGCATGGTGGTTATATATCGACATTTAATTTAATCGAGAATAATTACGCTTTCAAAGATCTATTAAACCTCACCTCTAGGATTAATAGATTGGCTGAATTGATTTACTGATGTTGATTATCATCAACATTTAATACAAATCCAAATCTTTCGCTCTCTTCATGCTCAAAACTCATTGATTTTTGTTTTCTAATAGTGAAAAATCCACTTCGGTGAAAACTTGTATCGCTGATTCTTTTTAACAATACAGGACCCCTAAAAACCTTTAAAACTCTCAATATTTTCTTAAGAGCAAGCCAAAGAAATTCAGGTTCGAGTTTTTTTTCTTCAGCCATTTCTCCATCAAAATGCCCATC
>JBIPLZ010000148.1:0-5772 GCA_044369395.1 Flavobacteriales bacterium
AAGCAGTAGCGCCTGGAATTATTTCTGCAATATCGCTGCTAACCTGACTCCCACATCCATTCACCAATAATTGGTATTGATTTCCAAGAAATGTATTGTTGGCAGTTGCTATTGATAGAGTAGGCGTAGATCCTCCTGAATATGGAACAGCATTCGGCACATTACTGAATGTAATACCTCCATCAGTACTCACTTGCCACTGATAGGTCAATTCGCTGCTATTTGTAGTTGCTTCAAAAACAATGGGTTGCCCCGAACATAAGACAGCATTTATAGGTTGGTTCACAATAGATGGCAATGCACTGATATTTAACGAGGCTATTCCCGTTTGAAATGGAGAACCACAACTGCCTGTGATTTCACAATAAAACTTAGCATCATCATAAAGGGCAGGAACCATGTTAATATTCAAATTACCTGTAGACGCTCCATCGAAAACGCCATCATTCTGAACCTGTTGAAACGTTATTCCATTGTCGGTGCTGATATACCATTGAGCTGTTAATCCAGCTATATTGCCTACAGTAAAGCTGACATTATCGCCAGCGCAAACGGATGCGCCAACAGGATCAATGATAGTATAAGCACCTACAGGTGTTGCATTAAATGTAATTCTTGCATCTGCAGGCCTTTGGAAGTATTCTATCACCAAGTTGGTCGGTCCCGACAAACAAATTCCATTTGGAAATGCGGTGTTTGTGCTTCTCAAACTTGCCGAATACTGCTGCTCCAACCACGAAGACAGGATCCAAGTACTACCACCATCCAAACTAAACCGAATCCCGTCATCACCTTGAATGCTAAACTGATAAAATCCAGGAGCAAAATCCTCTGTTCGCAAAATACGCATACTGAAATTCTGTAAATAGGAATTGCCACAATCAATCGAAGTCCCATTGTTCATAGTTCCAGGAATGCCACCTGTTGATGATAAATTCACATCAAACGACAGTGAATTGTATATCACATGACCAACATAGTTTGTCGTATTAAAAAAATCCTGGGCATTCACTGAGGCAGGTGTCGATAAAACTCCTCCAGTTGTGGGAGACCAAGTGTAGACTTGCCCAAACCACTGCCCATTTCCACTTGTATTATTATCAACACTAGGCAAAGGTGGAATATAATTGGTAATTGTAATTGTGTTGTTTCCCCCACATTGATATAAGTCGTTGCTTGTATAGCCCGTTGAAGCACGCATTCGGATCGTATATTGATTTCCGGCCGGCGTTGCAATTGGCAATATAATTCGCATATACAGGTTGTTGATATTACTCGAAAAAATATAGGGGCCATTCTGCCATGTCGTGCCTAAATTGGTACTAAATTCTGATGCCTCTATTATCTGAGCACCTATACCAAAGCCACCAGTTGCATTCGAAAGTTGTGCCTGAACAGTGCAGCCAACCTGCAAATTTTCAATCTGATTCACTTTGAGTAAAAGAGTACCTCCTTGGCAAACAGTAGGACAAACATAAGGCACTGGTTCGCTTCTCGAAATGTATTGAGCGGCCGATTTGTTCACTTGGAAAAGGCAAATCAACACAAGAATAAGTATGCGAAATCTAAGAACCATTAAATTCAATAGTGTATATTAAGAAATCCATTCAGTTCTTTTTTATCCCCATTCAGGGAATAACTCAACACATAAAAATAGGTTCCTACTTCGACTCGCTTTTGATTGCTATCATTCCCATTCCACATAAAATTTTGTTCAATGGTCGAGTATAAACTACTTCCCCAACGATTAAAAAGCTTTAACGAAAAACTATCTAATACACAGGAAGTCTTCAACTGAAAAAAATCATCAGCGCCATCTCCATTCGGAGTAAAATTTTTCATGATTGGCTCAATTTTACATTGATCTGTAAACTGTTCAACAGGAGTTTGCGTTATCACTTAGATTAGATGGTTAAAATGTCAAGATTCTTTTTTCGTAGGACTCCAGATTTTTAATTTCCAATCTTGATCCGTGTAATACATATTTAAAGTTACACTATCAACAAGGGTGTAATATTGCTTTATCAATGCGTCTTTGGCTGACCAATGATCTTTTTCAAGGATGATGTAATCGAATTTTTGATTTACAATATTCTCCTTTTCCATTTTCCTAAAATAGTCAGCTCTTTCTTTTAATTGTGTTGTAAATGGGAATTTACTGTTGAAATTTTCGTTCAGCGTAGAGTAATTAAAATACCCATTTAACCCGGTCATATAGGGCTGTTTTTTAGCATACACCATTTCAGCAGCTATGGATTCGTCGGTTAAAATTAGTTGAGATGTATTGGATGCGATAATGGATTTGATCTTCTCCCAATCCGCACTATTTTCTTTTTTAAAATGACCTGAAGATGTTATTAAAATCGTAGTGGAGTATAAGCAATATGCTATAAATGGAACCGAAACAAATGAAAATTCTTCTAAGTAAACGTTGAGTTTTAAGGCAATTATTATCAATGAAAACGCTAAAAGTTGCATGTGATAGGTCATAAATGTACCTTCATTTCCACCCAATCGAATAAGAAGAATAAGGAACATGCAAATCGATATAAATACATAAGGATTTATTCTCTTGAGCAATAGAGGACCTGAAAAATTTTGAAAATTGAATTGGATTTTAAAATTACCTAGGCTCGAATTTCTTACTCGTTGGTAAACCAAGAATATTCCAGCAATTAAGGAAAAAATGGTAAGTCCCAATAAATATTTAAAAAACAGCGTATTGAGCTGCATAATGGAATAAGCCATATTATTATAACCAGCCGCAATTGCCATTCCTACGGTTGTGTTGTAAAAATAACATTCGAAATAATGGCTTATTACAAACATCGAAATGATCAATGTTGTAAAAAACAACAGGCCAAATTGAATGGATTTTCTTATTGAAACAAATAAAAACACATAAAATAGAATGGCCGCAAATCCAAGAATACTATACTGTTTTGTATAAAAAGATAAGATGGAGAATAAGATTCCAAACAAGAGCGACCGGTTCGAGAATCTATAGAATATTGGAATAAAGCAACTGCAAAGAAAAAATAATAAAGCGAGTGCATCGGGCCTTCCAGTGGGTGTTACATAATATAAACAGCATGCATAAAAAATGGTAATTCCTGAAAGATTAATAATGAGATTAATCTTTTCTCGCTTCATTGCAATAAATAAAAGTGCCGATGAAAGTAAAATAGACAAAGCACTTACAAGTCGAAGTGTGAATAAGTTTAAGCCCGTAAATTTTGCAATAATCCAAGAAACACTTGGGTAAATAACTCCAAAATTATCAGCAAGCCAAGGTTGATTTTCGAGCTTATATGGATTTAAACCTCGTTCTAGTCCCCAAACAAAATTCAATTGCGCCCCTTCTCTAAATTCAATTTGATAAGGATGATTTATTAATTCAATATGTTGGACAATCAGTAGTGAAAAAAACTTAAGCGTTACAACTGCAAGAATCCCTAAAAAGAACCAATTGCTCCATTTATAAGTGGTTGAATTAAAGATTTTTTTCAGCATGTTTTATTAAATAAAAACAATAGTAAAATTAATGCGGCTTCTTTTTATAATCTCCTCTCGTAAAATGTTTTTCAATAAGACAATACAGAAGAATAAATAGATACCTGCTACCCATTTCTTTTATCTTAAGTTTAGACTCCCCATACTTACGGTTTGTCCAAGAATTGGGAAGTACAGCATAAGAATATCCCCGAACGATGGCTTTCAAAGGGATTTCAAGTGTTAAATTAAAATGAGGAGACAAAAATGGCTTCAAGCCTTCAATGGTAGAACGTTTATATAATTTAAACGCATTCGTACAATCATTGTATTTTAATCTAAAAGTTGCGCGAACTATAAAATTTGCTAAACGATTAATCCTCTTTTTTAAACCAGGATAATCAATTACAGCTCCACCCGGAATCCATCTACTTCCAAAAACGCAATCGTAGCCTTCAAGAAGTTTATTGTAAAATTTAACAAGATCTTCAGAAGAATCCGAAAGGTCTGCCATCATAATAGCAACGCAATCTCCCTGATAATTATCTAACCCTTTTCTAACGGCATATCCAAAGCCATTGGGGCCTTCATTTGTAATAATAACCAATGTCGAAATAGTCTCTTGAAGTTTCATTAAAACTTCGAGGGTATTGTCTTTAGAATTATCATTTACAACTAAAATCTCGTGAGGAATAGTGTTTTCCGAAAGTGTTGAATAAAGCGTATTCAAAGTTTCAGTAATACTTTCTGCTTCATTGTATGCAGGTATAACTACACTTAATTTCATAGATTTAGTTTGGGATGTTCGGCTTTTGAGCCACAAGAAGGAATTGTTTCCCTAAGAAATTCCATGCAAATGGCATTTTGAAATACATTTTAACAAAGAAATCAGTCACTGGGAGTTTTCCTCTGAATGAAAGAGGTAAAAATTTAGGGTATACTTCACTTATATTAAATCCCGCCCCATACAAATGTTCAGCTACGCCAAGTTCTGTTAAAATAACAGTATGGTCAGCAAAATCGAAATAGTTTTTAGAGCAATACTTAAAATTGGGACCCATAATCGCAATTTTTCCTCCGGGTTTCAAAATAGAAAACATCCGTTCTAGAAATAATGCAACTTCATGTTGAGAGTTTAGATGTTCCAAAAAGTTTGACACATAAACACCATCGAATTTATTTAATGGTAAATCAACTTCTAAATTATTTCCAATTATAACATGAACTCCAGTAGAGGCAGTTTTACTAGTTTCCTCTCCCATATCAACTGCCCATCTTTCTTGCGATGGAGATTGATTAATGAATTCACAACTTCCAGCTGCAGGATCAATTATTGAATCCGGTTTTCCAAGTTTTTCATGGATAAATTCTGCAATTAACTTCCAAGTAGAAAGCTTTTTACTTTTATCAACACCCTGAAAACGATATTCATAAATACGATTGTAATTCATAAAATTGGGGTAGTAGCTAATTCTAAATTCTTTCTAACATGCAATCGTGCATTTCAACCAATGTACTCTCCAGGTTAAATTTCCAATCCCAGCCTGGATAATGCGATTTAAAACGACTTACATCACTTATGTACCAAATATGGTCACCAATTCTGTTTGTTTCTGAGTAGCTATAATTCACTTTGTTTCCGCTAATCTTCTCGCACCAATCAATGGCTTCTAGCATACTGCAATTTGCGAAACGGCCACCTCCAGCATTGTATACTTCACCTGCACGTGGGTTTTGGAAAAAATGCCAAAACATATTTACAAGGTCATAACTATGAATATTATCTCGTACTTGCTTGCCACCGTACCCAAAAATAGTGTAATGATTTCCATTTATTGCACATTTCATAAGGTATGCAAGGAAGCCATGTAATTGTGCTCCACTGTGATTGGGCCCAGTTAAACAACCGCCTCTAAATACACCCGTTTTCATACCGAAATACCTGCCATATTCCTGAACCAAAACATCGGCAGCAACTTTACTTGCCCCAAATAAACTATGTTTTGTTTGATCGATGCTCATTGTTTCATCGATACCATGCGTGTAAAATGGATGCTCGGTAGAAATTTCCCAGCGCTTATCTAATTCAACTAAGGGCAAGAAATTTGGCGTGTCGCCATATACTTTATTGGTGGAGGTAAAAATGAAAACCATATCGGGGCAATAAATACGAGAAAGCTCTAACATATTCAATGTCCCCGTTGCGTTTACACTGAAATCGGTTAGTGGTTCTTTTGCCGCCCAGTCATGGCTGGGTTGTGCAGCAGTGTGAATAACCAA
>JBIPLZ010000149.1:0-5771 GCA_044369395.1 Flavobacteriales bacterium
CCAGGAAGCATTCTCCTTCGCTCATTGTTATGGCGCCTTCCTTGGTTTATAACTGGGAAAATGAACTTCGGAAATTTGCTCCATCGCTTACTATTCATAAACATCTTGGGCAACGCCGAACCACAGATCCTAAACTTTTCAGTCGCTACGATATTATTTTAACTACGTATGGTATCGTCCGGAATGACGTTGAATTAATCAAACAAACGCATTTCGATCATATCGTTTTAGATGAAAGTCAGTTGATTAAAAATGTACGTTCATTAAGCTTCCAAACTGTTAAACAATTGGCGGCTTCTCAGCGCATTGTATTAACGGGAACCCCTGTCGAAAATTCGCTTGCAGATCTTTGGGCGCAGCTTACATTCCTTCAACCAGGTTTGATTGGAAGTTTCAAGTACTTCAGACAAGAGTTTGTAATTCCAATCGAACAGCAACAAGATACTCAGAAGCTCGATAAGTTGCGTAAAATAATCCAGCCATTTATTTTGCGTAGAACCAAAGAGGAAGTCGCACCCGAACTACCCGTATTAACGCGTGCTGTTCATTATTGCGAAATGTCATCCGATCAACGCGACTTTTACGAGGAGCAAAAATCGGTATATCGGAACAAAATTCTCGAGAACATTTCGCGCGATGGGCTTGAAAAAAGCCAGTTGCTTATTCTTCGCGGTTTAACGCATTTGCGCCAGATTGCGATTCATCCATCACTTATCAATCCTGAATACACAGGAAGTTCTGCTAAAATGGAACAGGTGCTTGAGATGCTTTCTCAACTCCGAGAGCGTGGACGTAAAGTGTTGATGTTTTCGCCTTTTGTGCGACACCTCAATTTATACCGTCGTTATTTTGAGCAAGATAATATTCCGTTTTCTTTTCTTGCGGGTGAAGTTCCTCAGCACCAGCGGGCTTCTGTTATAAACGATTTTGATAATCATGAAGGGTCTCGTGTCTTTCTTATTCAATTAAAAACAGGAGGCTCTGGTCTTAATTTAACGCAAGCCGATAATGTGTTTTTATTGGATCCATGGTGGAATCCAGCGGCTGAAGATCAGGCAATTGCTCGTTCTCATAGAATGGGCCAACACCATCCTGTTTTTGCCTGGAGGTTTATAACCAAAGACTCCATTGAAGAAAAAATTCTTCGACTTCAAGAGCGTAAAACACGACTTGCAAGCGATATCCTCGAAGGATCTTCATCATTTAGAACACTTACCGAAGAAGAACTCGACGATCTTTTTGGATAGTTTCCATTTGAGAATTTTAATCCTTTTCTTTCAATTACAATTCCTTAGTTTCGCACAAATACATTTTTATGGAACCGGTTGTCGATAGAAAACATCCACGCGCATTGCCCTTTTTATTTTTCACTGAAATGTGGGAACGTTTTGGGTATTACCTCATGATTGGAATTTTCCAGTTATACATGACTGCATCAATTGCAGAAGGCGGCTTGGGATTCGATCGTAAAGATGCTGCCGATATTTATGGAACTTTCATTGCGTTTGTATTCCTAACTCCATTCCTAGGAGGATTACTTGCTGATCGTGTTCTTGGATACAGGAATTCTATTTACATCGGAGGAATTCTCATGGGACTTGGATATTGTGGGCTCGCATTAGATGGCATGGGTTATTTTTACACTTCTCTTGCCTTGATTATTGTTGGGAATGGATTTTTCAAACCCAATATCTCCACTTTATTGGGGAACCTCTATTCCGAAGATCAATACAAATCGAACAAGGATAGTGGCTACAATATCTTCTACATGGGTATTAATATTGGTGCGCTGGTCTGTAATTTCTTCGCAGCCTTTATGCGTAACCGATACGGCTGGGAATTCGCCTTTTTAACAGCTGGTATTGGGATGTTTTTGGGATTGATCATTTTCGCCATTGGAACACGCCATTATAGTCATGCCGATGTGAAAAAAGCTGCTCAGAAAGAAGATATGTCGGTTGCGCGCGTTCTATCATTGGTGCTTCTTCCTGCCATTGCTGTTGGTATTGGAGGATGGCTTATTCCGGGTAATTTATTCGGATCCGATTCTACCGATGCATTTATTTTTGCATGTATTCCAGTTATTGCATTTTATGTTTCCTTGTACACACGTGCAGCAGCTTCCGATAAACGTCCAATTGCCGCATTGTTGGCAGTTATGGCTGTGAGTGTTATGTTTTGGGCTGTCTTCAAACAAAACGGAACAGCACTTACCACCTGGGCGCAGTTTTACACCGATCGTGAAATGCCTGCTGCAATTGCAGATGGTGCCGATAAGTTATACTTGGCAGAAAAAGTAACCAATGCACCCGACAGTGTTTCCTTGTACAATGAGAAATTTCAAGTTCAGAAAGCAGATGGAAAACCAATAAAAGTTTGGGAAAAGCCTATCTACTTCCGAAATCTCCAAGCTGAAAAAATGCCAGCTGAAGGGGAAACGGTTAAGCTTGTTAATACCGAGATTTTTCAATCCATCAATCCTTTCTGGGTGGTTGTTCTAACACCTCTAGTAGTAGGATTTTTTGCATTCCTTCGTAAACGAAAAAGAGAGCCTTCAACGCCCGATAAAATTACGTGGGGCTTATTTATTTCTGGACTTTCCACGCTTGTAATGATTTGGGCGGTTATGTCCTGCCACAATGGAATCGAAAAAGCTTCTTCATGGTGGCTCATTGGATGCTATGGTGTAATTACGATAGGCGAATTATTTCTAAGTCCAATGGGTTTATCGATGGTTTCGAAATTAAGTCCACCGCGATTAACAGCGCTTATGATGGGCGGTTGGTTTCTCTCTACATCGATTGGGAATAAACTTTCCGGAATTCTTGCAACTCTTTGGGATACCTACGAAAACAAGAGCAATTACTTCTTAGTGAACTTTATTCTGCTCATTGCTGCAACAATTTTATTGCTTTCGATGCTAAAGTGGCTTCGGAAAATTTTCAAAGAGCACGCCGCATAAATTATGAAACAACAATTTACATTTAAAGAAAAACTAAAACACGATGTACCTGCATCAGTCATGGTTTTTTTGGTTGCATTGCCATTGTGTTTAGGTATTTCTTTAGCAAGCGGAGCTCCTGCATTTTCTGGTGTTCTTGCTGGAATTATTGGTGGAATAGTCGTAGGTCGTATGAGTGGTTCGCATTTAAGTGTTAGTGGACCTGCTGCAGGCTTAACAGTTATAGTGGTCGATTCCATTCATCAATTAGGATCATACGAAGCCTTTTTATTGGCTGTGTGTATTGCAGGTATTTTTCAGATTATTCTTGGTTTCTTAAAGGCAGGTGTTTTAGCGAATTTCTTCCCATCAAAGCCTCTTTTATCGATTCTGATATTGCAGAAACCATGGGAATTTATTGTCTATCGACAAATAGCAGAGGGGGTTTAAGTTAAATTAAAGAAAACAGTAACGAGCTATAACGAATTTTCAGACTTAACGAATTGAATGATGGAACCATTTGAACGTCTTCTTTCAGAAAACAAGGCCTGGGCAGCGGAAAAATTAGAAAAAGATCCTGAATACTTTTTAAGGCAATCGAAAGATCAATCACCTGAATTCTTTTGGATTGGTTGTTCTGACAGCCGCGTGCCTGCAAACGAGGTTACGAATACCGAACCTGGAGAAATTTTCGTCCATCGAAACGTGGCCAATTTGGTGGTAAATACCGATTTAAACTTATTGAGTGTACTTCAATACGCGGTTGAGGTCTTGAAAGTGAAACACATTATTGTTTGTGGACACTACGGTTGTGGTGGAGTTAAAGCAGCCATGACACAAAAATCTTATGGAATCATCAATAAATGGCTACGTAACATTAAAGATGTGTATCGTTTTCATCGAGACGAAATTGATGGAATTCAAGATGAACAAAAACGGTTTGATCGCCTTATTGAACTTAATGTAAAAGAACAGATTCACAACCTGGCAAAGACATCCATCGTTCAAAAAGCATGGATAAACAGGCAAGGTCCTACTCTTCATGGTTGGGTGTATCGACTCGATGATGGAATTCTTAATAATATTCTTACCATTGATCACAATTTCAATGTTGATCCAATTTATCGTTTTGACGAGGATGAACTGAAAGATTTATAAAAAAAGCAATTCAATCACTACCTTAGCGCCTGTCAATGCAAAAATGATTTATGTCGGGACATAGTAAATGGGCGAATATTAAACATCGCAAAGGGCTGAAAGACAAACGAAGAGGTAAATTATTTACTCGTTTACTTAAGGAGTTGATGATGGCCACTCGCAATGGAGGTCCTGATCCCGATGGAAATCCACGCTTGCGCTTGGCAATCCAAAATGCAAAAGGCGCCAATATTCCCAAAGACACGATTTTAAGAAATATTGAAAAAGCTTCTGGAATTGGAGGAGAAGTTTATGTAGAACCTACTTACGAGGGTTATGCACAATTTGGAATTGCTGTTTTTGTGGAATGTGCAACCGACAATTTGAACCGTACCGTTCAAGACGTTCGCATGGTGTTTAATAAGTTCGGCGGAAACTTGGGAACAAATGGTTCATTGAGTTTTGTGTTTGATCGTATGGGGGTTTTTGAAATTGCTCAAGGAAATCTGAACGAGGATGATTTTATCATGGAAATGATCGATTCAAACGCCTCAGAAGTTGAACTAAACGAAGGTATTTTTACTGTTTTGCTTCCTTTCGAATCTTTTGGATTACTCCAAAAAAAATTGGAGAGCATGGGCATTGAAGCCGAAAATGCAAGCATACAAAGCATTCCCAAAGAACGAACAACACTCGATTTGGAATCAGCGAAAAAAGTAATGAAACTCATAGAAATGCTTGAAGATCTCGATGATGTTCAACAAGTATATCACAACTTGGAAATCACCGAAGAACTCGCTAACGAATTATAAAAAATGGAATCCCTTACAGATAAAACCACTAATAGCATGCAGGATAAAATTCAGCGCCTAGAAGACATGAAGTCTGAAGCCCTTTTGGGAGGAGGAGTTAAACGCATCGAATCGCAACATAAAAAAGGAAAACTCACTGCCCGTGAGCGCATAGCTCTGCTGTTGGACGAAGGTTCCTTTGAAGAAATTGGACAACTTGTTACACACCGCAGCACCAATTTTGGATTAGAGAATCAGAAGTTTTATGGCGATGGGGTAGTAACTGGATACGGAACCGTTCATGGCCGCACCGTTTATGTTTTCGCACAGGATTTTACCGTGTTTGGCGGATCCTTAGCCGAAGCGCATGCCACCAAAATTTGCCGCATCATGGACCTCGCAATGCAAAATGGCGCACCCGTGATTGGCTTAAACGATTCGGGTGGAGCACGTATTCAAGAAGGCGTTGTGTCTTTAGGTGGATATGCCGATATCTTCTATAAAAACACGATGGCATCGGGCGTGATTCCTCAGATTTCGGCAATCATGGGACCATGTGCTGGTGGGGCTGTTTATTCTCCCGCCATTACCGATTTCATTCTCATGGTGGAAGATACTTCCTACATGTTTGTTACGGGCCCTAACGTGGTAAAAACCGTTACGCATGAAGAAGTTAGCTCCGAAGAATTAGGCGGCGCATCGGCACACAGTGTGAAATCAGGCGTTACTCATTTTTCGTGTACCAATGGCGTTTCTTGCATCCAAGACATTAAGAAATTGTTGAGTTATGTTCCTTCCAATTGCGAAGAAGAAGCACCGCGTTTGCCTTATACTGCCGGAAATGAAAAACGCCCTGTCCTCAACACCATCATCCCGGAAAATCCAAATCAACCTTACGATAT
>JBIPLZ010000150.1:0-5765 GCA_044369395.1 Flavobacteriales bacterium
ATAACCATTTAACGTAAAAAATGTTTCAAGAAGAAGTTGCATCTAGGTTAAATTGATTGCATTCACTTATTCTAGGGCATTTCATAGAAAACAACACTCCTTATTTAGAATCAAAATAAATTATTGAACGGTTTCGAGAAAACGGATTTAAAAATTCAGTTTCTTTCTGAGGCTGAATGATTACTCGCAACATCCAAACAGTATATTTGTAAAATGTTAAGATCGGTCGCCCATTTTTTTTCCTGGATTTTCCAACCCTTGTTAATGCCTCTTTATGGGGCTATACTTTTCCTTAACCTTCCATTCTATGCATTTTCACTTTTGCCCGATGCGTTAAAGTGGTATGTAATTTCGTGTAATTTGCTTTTTACTTTTTTTATGCCAGTTTTCATTATTATGTTAATGAAGCGGTTTAATATGATTAGCTCCATTACACTAGAAAATCGGGAAGATCGTAAATATCCAATTTTGTTTACTGCTGTTTTTTACATCAGCAATTATTACTTTTTGAAGAAAGTTAATCTTCCGGCTCCCTATTTATTTTTCTTGTTGGCAGGCATGTTCTCATTGATTAGCACATTATTCATTACCAATTATTGGAAAATCTCGATGCACATGACTGGCATTGGCGGATTGTGTGGCTCATTCATGTTGTTAAGTTTTATTTGGCCCATTGACCTGCGTTTGATTCTTGCTACACTTTTTTTAGTTGCCGGAATTATTGGATCTGCGCGGTTAATTTTAAATGTTCATACACCCGCTCAAGTGGCTGCTGGATTTGCAGCAGGGTTGCTCCCTCAAGTTTCTTTATTTCTGTTGATTTAAGGTTTTTCATTGTATCAATTCTGGAAGAAACGCGTAGCTCAAAAACCCAGAAAAAAACAAATTGTGTGTTAATAACTTAATAGACATTCCGGAATTTTATTTGTATTTTGCACTCCCTGCCAAATTGAAATTATTCGCGAATGCCTCACATACTGCTATTTAACACTTTCTTTCTCCGTAAATAAAACGACAAAAATGCACTTGCTTGCTTATGGAAAGAACTTTACTACGAGCACGATTACTTAATGATTTTTCTGCTTTTTTGAAACGTATTATTCAATCAAGTTTTTGCATTCATTTTTTTTCATCATACCATTTTAGTAGCTCCAACCTCAACGATTTTCGATTTCGTTTTGCTACGCTCATACTTATGTTTTCTGTTGCGCAAACGCCTGTTTTTGCTCAGCAGAAAGAGAATGAAAATAAAAAGCATTTCGAAATAATCGGATTATTGAATTCTAACGAAGTGTTAATTGTAGAGGAGGCTATAGATAATTATGGACTACTAGATGCTTATCGTTTTGATTCACAAAGGAGAACCGTTTTACTGGACGGACTAAAAGCTTCCGTGGCTTTATATAGCAATCAAGAATTGGAAAAACCAATAGGAAATCAAAAGCGTGCTGCTTTGAAATCTGCCCCACAAGGAAAAACGATTCGCTTTGCCATTACACCGAAGGGGAAATTAAAAGTGATTGCTGAATAATGAAAAAACTGTTGCACATATTGCTGCTGTTTATCATCTGGACCCCAGGTGTAGCGCAGGTATACAATATGGGTAACTTGGGCACGATCACCAATGCTTGCGGAGGTTTGTTTTATGATAGTCAGGGGCCGGGAACAAATTATCAAAACAATGAATTTTCGACTGTTACCTTTTGTGCTCAAGCAGGTCAGGTTATTACTTTCACTTTTACCGACTTTGCCACAGAGGCCGGTTGGGATTATTTAGATATCTATAATGGTTCGTCAACAGCATCGCCGCTATTGGGAGCGTATACTGGCAGTGTGGGTCCTGGTGTTATTTCATCAACCATTGGAGGTTGTTTAACATTTCAATTTTCTTCAGATGGAGGAACAAGGCGAAGAGGTTGGGAAGCGGCCATATCATGCGGAGATCCTCCACCGTCAACAAATAATGGCGATACTTGTCCAAACTCAACACCTTTTTGCACAGGAACAACCTATTCATTTAACAACAACATTAATGTACCCAGCTTGGGCACTATTAATTGTTTGAATTCAACACCAAATCCAGTTTGGTATTATTTTGAAATTGAAAACCCAGGCGATTTAACCATTGATATTGCCCAGTTTGATGTTTTCGATTTCCCTATTGATGTTGACTTTTTGCTTTGGGGTCCGTTTTCATCTTTGCCAGATGGATGCACGCAAATTCAAAACAGCACCGCGCCAGTTGCCGATTGCAGCTTCTCAGGATCTGCATTTGAGCAGGCGAATGCTGTTGGCGCACTAGCAGGTGAAGTATACATTTTATTGCTCACCAATTTCGACAACGAGTTAGGGTACATTACCTTTAATAGTGCATCGAGCTCAACAGCCACGACAAATTGCGACATCCTTTGTAGCATTACTGCACTTTCGGCAACACCAACGGCATGCGATCCAACAACAAATACCTATGAAGTTTCGGGTGAGCTTACGGTTACCAATCCTCCCGAGAGCGGCATCCTCACCTTTACGAGCTCTTGCGGCGGAACTACATCGCTAAGCGCCCCATTCCCTAGTCAAATTAGCTACTCCATCTCGGGAATCAATGCAACAGGAGGAAACTGTAATGTTGTGGCAACGTTTTCAGCCGATCCATCTTGCACAATTACTGAAAGTTATTCAGCTCCTGCAGCTTGTGCGAGTGTTTCATTAAACTGCCCCGATTACGCGAATGCTTCTGTTAGTCCTACGACTGCCTGCTCAAACCAAACCTACTATTTAGATGTTGCCAATACTGCTTGTGCTGGGCAGATATTTCTTACTGTGGAGGGAAATTACGGGTCAGCATGGGGTAATGAAATTTCTTGGACTGTTAGAAGCAATCTGAGCGGTATAACGTTGGCTTCTGGCATTGGAAACACTTCTGGATCTGAATTTAGCATCAATTTCGGACCGTTCGATCCACTTGTTCACGGAAGTATTTTCACTTTAGATGTTGCAGATGCCATTGGTGATGGCTTTGATGGTGTAAATGGTCAGATCTATGTTACACAAGGAGGTAATACAATTGGTGGCCCTATCGTTGGTGAAATTGGATCTGGAGCATCAAGCATCTTCGGCGCAAACATAAGTATTTCTCCAGCCACAATCACAGTAACAACTCCAGCTGGAAATGTAGTGCAAACAGTCCAAAACTGCAATGATTTTCGAGTTCCGATTAGTATTGAAAATCCAAATTTCTGCAATACCATTAGTGCAACACTTCCATGGTCGGTTACCTGCAACAGTTCGGGCGCATCATTGGCCTCTGGGAGCAATACATTAACTGTTTATCCTACACTTCCGAGCTCATCAAACGATGTGGTGAGCATCCAATACAACACCTCAACCTGCGATTGGGAAGTTGCAGGAAACAACGATTGCGATGCAGCTGACATCGGCACCATTTTTACAATCAGTCCAAATCCTACAAACCTTGCAAATACTGTCTGCACGGGAGGAAACCAAGTATTTGATGTTACCTACATTGGAGTTGGCGGCGGACCAAATTGTTGCTCTACTGGAGGAGTCTTGGGCCCAATTACTACAAACACAAGCTTTTCGGGACCTAGTTTCAATGTTGCATCCTCTCCTTTTGGTGGAACAAATAACTCTGCTTATTTAAACATACCACCAAATGTGTTAGGTGGCGATGCTAATTCATTTTCACTGAATTTTAGCTTGAATGGGTTTTGCTACAATCCACAAGGAGTAGGTTCAGATTATTGGGTAACTGTTCTCGTTGATGGAGCAATTGTGAGCGACATAAATACCTCATTTACAAATTACAACATCAATTTCGATTTAACAGATTTGCCTAGTGGATTCAACGCCTCAAGCAATATTGAAATTTATATTTATCCGAATACTTTTAGTTCATTGGGTATAAATTCCACCTATTCCCCATCAGTCCCTTGTGGAAGTCTAGGACTTGGACAATGGAATTTTGCAAGTATAAACACTGTTTTACAAGTCAATTACTCCGAACTAACTCCTTCGCCAGCAACTTGCCTATACCCTACCAATGCCGCATTTTCTTGTTGCTCACCTACAACAGTTAGCAACGCAACTTCCACCATTTGTTCGGGAGGAAGCATATCTGCTGTAACTACTTGGCAAAATTCAGTTGTAGCTGCTAATCCAACATGTGTGGTGTATTCGAGCGTATTACCAGTTGCCGGAAGTATCGCTCCAAACAACACTCTTCCCTCCGGAATCAACAATACAACTGCTTCAATTATTCAAACCGTTAGTGCATATGCGTATTGCGATATTGACGGAAGTAACTCCATAAATATCGGAGATACATACACTCTTATTAGCAGCTTTAGCTTAACAGTAAACCCTCCAATCACCCTAAATATCACCTCCACAAATCCTTCATGCCCAAGTGCTTGTAATGGAACTGCAAACGTAACTGTTACTGGAGGAACTGGACCTTTCACTTATACTTGGACTGGACCATCAGTTGCATCTGGTCCAAATCCAACCAATTTGTGCGTTGGAATTTATTCAGTGATAGTTACAGGAGCAGGTGGATGTTCCTCGCAAAGCTCCGCTCCTATTCCAACATCCTGCTTCGAAATTCAAAGTATTTTAATAGATGCATGTGGAAACCCTGAAAACCTTGGAGAGATGGTATTTTTCCAAGTAGGACCGACTGCATTGAATACTTCTAACTTAGGATTAACATGGGCAAATACTTCACAGACATACAATGGCCTTTGTACAAATCCGCTTTTTATTTCAAATGTAAACGCTACGATTACTGGAGGTGGAAGTTTAGTTGCTGCTCCTGCTATTTTACCTCCAGGTGCTAACGTAGTATTGATAACAGGAAATACATCTGCCACATCTGCCAATCTTTTTACAAATCTATCAACTACATTGTATGTGTTGTTTCAATGTTCTCAAACATTGACAGCAGGACATTTTGCCAATGCCAGTAGTGGTACTGGTGTTCGCAACTTCAGTATGAATTTTGGTGTAGGTTGTACTGATGCGGTTAGTTACAGCATTCAGAATTTAATTGGAGACGATGGAGCTACTGTTGTCTATTCACCGACAGGTACACCCTCCTATATAAACACAGTTTGCAATGCACCTTTTATTTCACCTTCATCAGGGAATGTTGTATTAACGAGTGCCATTTCAGATGTTCAGGTAACCGCGTCTTCAAATTCTATTTGCTCAGGCGGGAGCACAATTCTCACTGCTTCAGGAGCAACAAGTTATTCTTGGTCACCATCAACCGGCCTATCGGCAACTTCAGGAGCAACAGTAACGGCAAGCCCATCAACAACCACTACATATACAGTTACAGGTACAACAGGCTCTTGCTTAGAGACTGCTCAGGTAACAATTGATGTTGGCACTCAGCCAAGCGCAACAATTTCATACCCAAGCCTAACCTTCTGTACAAGTGTTACTTCATTGCAAACACCGACAATAGTTGGTACGGGTGGAGGTGCATTTTCTTCTACTCCAGCAGGTTTAACAATGAATACATCAACAGGTATCATAACTCCAAACACAAGTGTGGCTGGGGCATATGTTGTAACCTATACATTTCCAGCTGCTGGAACCTGCCCTGGTGGAACAACAACAGCTGGTGTTACGATTGTCGCAACACCAACTGTTTCAGCTCCTGCATCAGCAAGCATTTGCTCTGGATCAAACCCCAATCTTGCGCTTACCTCCGCAACTGCAGGAGTAACTTTTAATTGGAC
>JBIPLZ010000007.1:0-18307 GCA_044369395.1 Flavobacteriales bacterium
ATTAAAAATCCAGAGCAGCGTTTGTTTTTCGCTGGAATGACAGTAATAGCAGCAAATGCGGGAGGAGCTTGGTCTCCAATTGGAGACGTAACAACAACCATGTTGTGGATTGGTGGACAAATAAGTGCCGTTAATATTATCAAAGCGCTTTTTATACCAAGTTTAATTTGCGCGCTCGTTCCGCTTGTTTATGTTACGTTTTTCAATAAAAGCTCTCTAATGGGCAAGCTTGATAAGCTCGATAAGAAAAAACTAAGCCCCGAAAACAAGATTATGTTCTTTGCTGGAATCGGCGGTTTGGTTTTCGTGCCCCTTTTTAAACAAATGACACACCTTCCTCCCTATATTGGAATGATGTTGGCCCTTGGTGTGGTTTGGGTGCTTGCGGATGTTATACATCGTAAAAAAGACAATGAGGATCAAAGGCGGTTTTCGGCATCAAACGCACTCATGCGAATTGATATGCCAAGCCTACTATTTTTCTTAGGGATTTTGCTTGCTGTTAGCGGATTAGAATCATTGCATATCCTGACGTCTTTAGCGCAATGGATGGATCAAACCATTGGTAACAAAGACGTAATTGTAATCGGAATTGGATTGTTGTCTGCTGTTGTTGACAATGTTCCTTTGGTTGCAGCAAGTATTGGCATGTACGATTTAACTAGCTATCCGATTAATCATAAAATTTGGGAATTCATTGCTTACTGCGCAGGCACAGGAGGAAGTATTTTAATTATTGGGTCTGCTGCGGGTGTTGCTGCAATGGGCATGGAAAAGATTGATTTTATCTGGTATTTGAAAAAATTCGGATTCATTGCATTTCTTGGTTATATCGCAGGGGCGATAATCTATCTCATTCAGTTCGAATTGTTTTATACTTAAATCCTGTGTTTTCTTCTTGGGGTATAAACAAAAAATCCCGCCTGCTAGGCAGACGGGATTTTCATTTTTACTTCGTTTCTAATTAACGGAAAGTAAGTTTTTGTGTACTAGTTTGCCCTTTTGAATCTGTGATTTGAACAAAGTAAATACCTGAAGCAAGATTTCCTCTTTCAATAACATATGAACCACGAACATTTGATGCTTTAAGAATCTGTTTTCCTAACATGTTATTTAATGTTAGCGTGTGGCTTGCGCTGCTGTTGTTAAATTGGATTGTCGTTGAATTATCTGCCGGATTTGGATAAATAATTGTCTTTTCAGTATTTAATTCAGAAATACCCACAATTTCTTGGCATGAATTAAATTTGTAAAAAAGTGTTACTGGATTCGCGTCTTGACGAACAAGCACTCTATTAAAACCACCAATTCCATTCGGTTCAACACAATCTCTATCCTGATCATTAGGGAAAGATTCTTCGTTAGCGCTTACAGAAACTGGTCCGTTTACGAATTTGAAATTGATTTTTCCAGGGCAAATATCATTCACCGTTGTTTCAAAAATACCATTTGAAACTTGAGTTAGCAAAATTGCTCCACCTTGATAAGGAGGTGTTGTAAAATCACCAATAAGATAAATGCCAGAAGCCGGTGTTTCGTTTGTCATATCAACACGAAAAGTTACATCTGAAGGAGCTGGAATCGGAGTACAAAGACCTGCAACGTCGAAGCTAAAGCAACGAGGAGCCATTGTAGAATCGCTACCTAATTGAATAACCTTATCTCCTCCGCCTTCCCATCCTGAACCAAAGTTCGCATTACGAATAATACGCGCTTTATACTTTACTTCTCCTGCAGGGATGTTGTTTAATGTAATGGAATAAATTCCGTCGTTATCCAAATCAGACATTAAGTATGCTGGTCCACCTTGAAACGAATTAAATGTACCTGCGATATCAACAGAATCGTTTGAATTTACATCAAAACTACAGCTATAGTTCATGTCAACGTTCAATGTTAATGTATACGTTGGAACGACAACACAAACATCACTACACGTTCCAAAACAATATAGAACCGATGTTCCGTTAGTTGGATCAGCTGTAATAGATCGGTTTAAGCCAACCACACATTCGGAAGGAACATTTTCATAGTTCACCCCATTAACAAATTTATATTCGAAACTTGGTGATGTAGATGGCACATAAAAAATTCCAGTATATACATTTAAACCAACCCCTGGCGACAAATCATAAAGCTTGTTTTTATTTGAGACGTCGGCCGAAAAATTAAAGCCCGCATTAGCTGCTTCTTGCCAATTTCCTCTGCAAGAAACTCCCTCAGCAGCAATTGTTGTTGAGCCCATATCTGTGGAGAAACGAATTGGAAC
Organism: Flavobacteriales bacterium; assembly: GCA_044369395.1. Lineage (GTDB taxonomy): Bacteria > Bacteroidota > Bacteroidia > M30B66 > M30B66 > CALQRR01. The sequence goes on from JBIPLZ010000007.1 coordinate 2,270, forward strand.
ATAAAAGTCGGTTCCATTTTCGCTTGCGCTTGATCCATTAAAGTAAACAGGTGGAAGAAACATATCAAATCCATCAACAACAAAAAAACGATTCGTGTTTCCACCTCCCACTTGGCAAATTGATGGAATTGAACCCTCGTCAGAACCCCAAGCGTTTCCATTGATAAATTTGTACTCATAAACACCATCGGGTAAATTCGCTTCAAAAGTATAAATACCCCCGCCGTTATCAATCATCATTGTTGCCCCTGGTTGCCAGTCTGCGGGATTTCCCATCCCGTCAACCACGCCAATTTCGGACTGGAAACTACCAGCAACGTGAATCCCATCAGGGCTTACTTGTTCATTCGACATATTGACGGAAATAGTGACATTGTATTGTGCTTTTAAACCGAACATGCCGGCAGCAGCAAACATAGAAGTAAGTAATAGTTTTTTCATAATGTGTTTTTAGTTTCAGTGAACGAATTTATCTAAAGATAACAATCTTTCACAAATTAATGTGTCATAAATACGCACAGGGTTTTCAACATTTTCGTTTTCAGTGGGTTTAAATAAAAAGCATCGATGAAGTCTGATTAAAAAATTTGAATTATATGAATCATCTAGTTTTTAATTAGCTAAATATCAATTGCTTGTTAAATAATCTATTGTTTTTTTGTTTTTGGTTAGTGTTGATTATACACTTAACTTTTTACCTTTCGAAAAATTATGTTTATCAAAATGATTTTAAATCGTCCGTTTTACAGCCTTCTTCTTTTCGTTTCTTTTTTTCTACTAATCAAGAACGACTCTTCTGCTCAAGCAATTGTTTCGCTAAATCCAGCTTTTCCAAACGGTGATGATGCGGTAACATTAACATTCAATGCTGACCAAGGCAATGCAGGATTAGCAAACCTTCCCATGGGCACAGTAGTGTATGCCCATACTGGAATAAACGTAAATAACACTCCTTGGCAATATGTTGTTGGCAATTGGGGAACAGTCGATAACCGTGTAGCAATGACGCGTATTGGCAATACAAATCAATATACGCTTACGATGGGGCCGTCAATTCGTTCTTGGTACTCGACCAATAACAATGGGTCGATGCAGGTGGGCGCAGCGGATGTTATTTCTCAATTATGCCTTGTATTTAGAAATGCCGATGGCTCTCTTGAAGGGAAAACTTCTTCAAACTCCGATATTTTTGTGGATTTGGCAACCGCATCTTTCTCTGCTTCCATTACATCACATCCACAAAATAGCTTGCTTTTAAATTCAACACAAACTATCAATTTCACCGGGCAATCATCAGCTGCTGCAGCCTTGAGTTTTAGTTTAGATGGTACAGTCGTTTCCTCGGCATCGACCTCAACTTCGCTGAATTATTCATTAATATCTGCCAATATCTCTTCGGGATTGCACAGGCTTATTTTTAGTGCAAATAATGGAGCAGGCATCATCAATGATACCATACTAATTACAAAACACAGCTCTCCAAACATTGCAGCACTTCCTAGTGGTGCCGAAGAAGGAATCACCTACACGAGCCAGTCTTCGGTGTATCTTCAACTCAGAGCCCCATTCAAAGAATTTATATATGTTTTGGGGGATTTTAACGATTGGGCGTTTCTACCTGAATACAAAATGAATAAAACCCCAGACGGACAATTTTTCTGGATCGAAATAAACAATTTAGACCCCAACAGAGAATACCGTTTCCAATATTTTATAGACTGGGAAGGAATTCGCGTTACTGACCCATATTGCGAAAAAGTAGTTGATCCTTGGAATGACCCTTGGATTTCTCCCGAAACTTATCCAAACCCTACTCCCTACCCTACTGGAGTTGCCGAGGGTATTGTTGGGGTTCTTCAAATTAATCCTCCTGCCTATACTTGGGATGCGTCATATTCTTATAATAAACCACCCAAAGAAGACCTTGTTGTTTATGAGTTGTTAGTTCGAGATTTTACCGAAACCAAATCATTCACAGAAATTATCGACCGACTTCCTTATATAGGCTGCTTAGGTGTTAATGCAATTGAATTAATGCCTGTAATGGAATTTGATGGGAATGAAAGCTGGGGGTATTCTCCCAATTTTTTCATGGCACTTGATAAATATTACGGGACTAAAAACGAATTTAAACGCCTAATTGATTCTTGTCATAGCAGAGGAATTGCCGTCATTTCGGATGTTGTATTCAACCATGCTTTTGGACAAAACCCAATGCTAAAAATGTACTTCAATCCTTTAGCTGGCGAGTTTGGACAACCAACCGCTCAAAGTCCTTGGTTTAATCAAGTCGCAACTCACCCATTTTCTGTTGGATATGATTTTAATCATGAAAGTCAAGCTACAAAGTACTTTGTTAAAAAAACACTAAAACATTGGCTTCAAGAATATAAACTCGACGGGTTTCGATTCGATTTAAGTAAAGGACTTACTCAAACAAATTCAGGGAGTAATATTGGAGCGTGGAGCAACTACGATCAAAGCAGAATAAATATTATTCTAGATTATGCTTCGACTATTCGCCAAGTAGACGCAAACGCATATATTATTTTGGAACACCTCGGTGTTTTTTCTGAGGAATCGGTTTATGCGGATAATGGGATGATGCTCTGGGGAAAAGGTACAGATTATTACAATGAGGCAACAATGGGTTATTTAAACGGACAAAATCAGAACCTTTACAATACAACGCCTCAATACCGAGGTTGGGGAAATTATGGGCTGCTTTCTTATATGGAAAGTCACGACGAGGAACGTCTTATGTATAAAAACATCGCTTATGGGAACTCCACAAGCTCATACAATACTCGAGAAATAAATACTGCTTTAAAAAGAATGGCTGCCGCTACTGCTTTTTTCATTCCGCTTCCTGGCCCTAAAATGTTGTGGCAATTTGGCGAACTTGGATATGATGTTTCTATAACCGATTGCGGCGATGGAACATTCAGCACTGATTGTAGAACATCTAACAAGCCCCTTCGTTGGGAGTATTTCCAAGATAGCAGCCGAAGAGAACTGTTTGATGTATATCGCAAACTCATTTATTTGAAAAAAACACAGCCTCAAATGCGCGATTTGGGATTGTATATGGATCTTGGTTTATACGAGAAAGTTATTCGATTTACAGGAAATGACTTTAATTGCGTAATCGCTGGAAATTTTGATGTGGTTGGACAAGAGATGAACCCGAACTTCCCTTTTGGAGGAGTTTGGTACGACTACCTTAACGACGACAGTCTTGATTTGAATAACCCAGGAAACGCATTTTCATATGCGCCTGGAGAGTTCCACGTTTATTTAGATCGCCGCATCGTTCCTCCAGCAAACATTTTTCCATTGGAACCCAATGCCATTAACTCAATCGTTGATCAAACGTTCGTTACTGTTTTTCCAAATCCATTTAATGAATCCATTACGATTCGGATTAATGAAAAACCTAAAGAAAAAGCGACATTTACTTTACGCGATATTACTGGTAGAATTGCTTTACAAACAACTTCTATTACTTTAGACGATTCTAAAGAATTTCAATTTAGTACTGCTCGATTAAGTGCTGGAGTATATTTTTACTCCCTGAATATTGATAATAAAACACACAGCGGAAAACTTATTAAAAACTAATTGCAACTCGTTTCAATATGAATAAACCAATACGCCTCTGTATCCTTTTCCTTTGTTTGTTTCAAATTCCTTCGTTTGCTCAAACCATTTCAGGTTCTATTTTAGACGAAACAAATCAATCAATGATTGGTGCGGCAGTTCGCATTTCAGGTACAACCATCGGAACCGTTTCAGATATCAATGGAAAATTCCAATTAAATAACGTTCCTGTTGGAAAAGCCGTTTTAGAATTTTCCTTCGTTGGCTATTCTAAAGTGGTTAAAACAATAGACGTTGTTAAAGACAAAAATATAGATGTGAAAATTAGAATGACACCCAACGCAAACAGCCTTAACGAAATGGTTGTTGTGGGATACGGTGTTCAACGAAAGCGAGATGTAATTAGCTCGATTGTTAAACTCGACGGAAAAGAGTTAACCGAAGTTCCAACGCCAAGTTTTGAAAATGGTTTACAAGGAAAGGTTTCTGGACTTCAGGTAATTACAGGGTCTGGGGCAGCGGGTAGTGCCTCATCCGTTCGAATTCGTGGTGTTGCTTCTGTGTCCGCTGGTGGCGATCCACTTTATGTCGTTGATGGAATTCCAATCACGCAAGACTACTTTTTAAATGGCAACAATGGAGCATCAAATAACAACCCATTGGCAACCATTAACCCGAATGATATCGAATCTGTAGAAGTTTTAAAAGATGCCGCCGCAACTGGAATTTATGGTTCACGTGGATCGAATGGAGTTATTTTAATTACCACAAAACGTGGAAAGCGCAAAGGTATCCATGTGGATTTTTCTACCCGTCAAGGAATTAGTCGCCCAACGGCATTACCCAATATGATGAACAATACAGAATTTCTTCAGATGTTCGAAGAAGCTTGGGTAAATGATGGCAAAACAGGAACCCCATCTTTACCAGGAAACATCTCTATGGAGGATGCACGCAATACCAATACCGACTGGGTGAAAGAAGTTATTGGTACAGGTTATCAGCAAAATTACGATTTGGGGATTTCAAAAGGAGCAGATAAATACAATGTATATGGTGGTTTGTCAAGACAAAACGATCAGTCATACATGAAAGGAAACGCCTATCAACGAACTGCAGGACGCTTAAACGGCGATTATAAATTTGCTAAATGGGGAAAGGTTTCTTTGTCTAGTTCTATTTCCGAAGGAGTTAACTTTAGACAAGGAATGGCTTGGAGCGGTGGTCTTGGGGCCGCAATGTCGACAGCTCTTCCAATCTATCCAATTTATTACGAAAAAGATGTTTTAAACGATGACGGTAAGGTAATACATAAGGCCGGCGACTTCTTTTTACCAAGCAATGATATTAGTCGCAATCCTGTTGCCAATAGAGAACTTCGCGATTGGCAAACAACAGAGAATCGTTCTATAAACAGCCTTTCACTAGAATTAAATCCAATTAAAGATTTATATTTTAATGGAACTGGCTCTATCGACTATATGCACTGGGAAGAAAACCAATTTCAAAAGCCAGGATACGATTCCAACAATCCATTATTGGGAAAGGCTTACAGAAGTAGTTTTGATGTTGCAAACTACAATTTGAACGCTGTTGTTACTTATTTAAAATCAATCAATGAGATTCACAATTTCAGCTTTATGGCTGGAACTGAATATCAAAACTCTGACACCAAACGTTTCGCAGGATCTAAAAACGAACTGAACGCATCTGGTTTTCTTACAGCGAATGATGCTGAGGCTGTTCCAAGCGGAAGTTCTTCGTTCGACTCATGGAATTTTCTCTCTCAATTTGGACGTATTCGATACGATTTTAAAAAGCGTATTTACACCGAAATCGTTGGTCGTAGAGATGGATCCAGTAAATTTGGGAAAAACAATAAATACGGTTTCTTCCCATCTGCATCGATTGGATATAATATCTCAGATGCTTCATTTTTAAAGGACAATAAAATTATCTCCTTCCTTAAAATTAAAAGTTCTATTGGGGTTAATGGAAACTCCAACGTTCCATCATATGCTCAATATGGAATTTTTTACACGGCGCCTAATGCATACAATGGAGAAACAATCCTATTCCCAGATGCCGGAAATCCAGCAAACCCAGATATTCGGTGGGAAAAATCGCGCACAATTGATGCAGCTGTTGAATTTGGTCTTTTCGGAGATCGGATTACGGGTGAATTTGCCTACTACAATAAATTGTCGAGCGATGTCCTTTTAAATGTTCAAACGCAAACGAATACAGGGTTTTCGAGGGCTTGGGCTAATGTTGGCGAAATTGTAAACTCCGGAGTTGAACTTTCAATTAAAGCCAAGGTTATCGATTCTAAATTCAAGTGGTCTGTTGATTTTAATATTGCAAGGAACCACAACGAAGTTAGTAGCTTAGGAAATTACACCGAAGAGGCTATTTCTGGAGGAACAAATGATACTCGTCTTGTTGTTGGTCGTCCAATTGGAAATAATTTCCTGGTTCGTTTTAGCCATGTTGATGCTGCAACAGGAAAGCCTGTTTATCTTGATAAAGATGGAAATGAAACGTTTGCTTGGGATCCAGCAAATCGCGTCTCTACGGGAAGTATTCTCCCAGATGCATTTGGTGGTTTACGAAACGACTTTCGTTATGGAGCATTCGATTTATCGATGTTTTGGGTGTTTACTTTAGGTGGAGATATTTATGACTCGTCTTCGAAACGCCAATTAGGAACTTACGATTCAGATGGTTGGAATCATCGTACAGATCAATTTGACCGCTGGAGAGCTGCTGGAGACAATGCGATGTATCCGATTCTCACAACCTCACCAACCACCTATGGTTCGGGCACGCCTTGGATAAACACCGACCTATGGTTGCACGATGGAACATTTGCTCGTATGCGAAATCTTTCTTTAGGATACAATTTACCCGAATCAATTCTTCGTAAAACAAAACTTGCTAAAATTCGTGTTGCTATTGCTGCCACGAATCTTATTACACTTACAAAGTTTCCTGGTCTTGATCCTGAAATTGCCCGCGATTTCGAAAATGCAACAGACCGAAATATGAGCCCCAACATCACCTATTTAACGGCTCCTCAACAAAAAACATTCACATTTAGCCTTGATATTGGCTTCTAAAAACCGAAAAAATGATGAAATTAAACGCACTATTTCTGTCTGTTTTCGTTTTGGTCTTTTTGCAATCTTGTTCCGAAGATTTATTAGACAAATTGCCTGAAAAAACAGAAAGCCAATCTGTTTCCGAAGAAGCTGTTAGAACCAAAGAAGATTTACAAAGACTATTAATCTCCTCGTACGATGTGGTTGCTAATATGTATGGTGGGCAAATTCAAAATTTATCGGAATTGCTGGGAGATAATATCGATTCCCCAGCTAATCAAAACGATTACATCCAAATTTACACCCGAAAAACCGATATTTTTAATGGAACAATCGGAAGTGTTTACCAAAATGCCTACATCACTATTTATCGAGCGAATCAGCTTATTGCTAAAAAAGAAGATGTAGAAAATATAACTGATCAAGAAAAAATACAATTAGAAGCAGAAGCGCGTTTTCTAAGAGCCTTAAGCCACCATGGTATTTTACGTTTGTTTGCCCAGCCAGCTGGTTATACAGCAGACAATAGCCATTTAGGAATAGTTCTTCGCATGAAATTCTCTCAAGAAGTTGGTCTTCGATCTACCGTTAAAGCTTGTTACGATTCTATTTTGGTTGATTTAAAGTTTGCAGAACAAAATCTACCTGAAACAAATGGAATTTATGCAAGCAAATGGTCTGCAAAAGCTTTAATGGCTAGAGTTTATTTGGATTTAAATGAGTATGATTTAGCCGCCGCTTCTGCAAGTGAAGTTATTAATAGTGGTCAATTTTCTTTGCTCGATACAACAAATCGGTTTACCTCAGGATCGAATTCAGAACAAGTATTTGCTACGGTAAGCTATAATCAAAATAGCATCTCAGACGAAAGGGGAGGGGCATTCTTAAATTATCGTTCCGACAATAATACTAATCCTTCGATGAGATCGAATGCCGATTTCTATTCATTCATGACAAGTGACACATCTGACTCACGTGGAAAAAATTGGTTTCGACAAATTGGGGAAGGACCAACATCAATTTATGGTGTAGCTAAATTCGACCGCTCATTTATGTGGATTCCGATTCTCCATTTAACCGAAATGAAGTTAACCCGAGCTGAAGCCCTGGCTTCTTCTCAAAGTCCTGATTATTCAACGGCATTAAACGATTTAAATGATATTAGAACGCGCGCTGGATTAATCGAAGTTAATGCCACCGGACAAGCCTTAATCAATGCAATTCGGGAGGAACGTAGAAAAGAGCTTTGTTTTGAGGGAGATCGAACCATTCAAATAAAACGTATTGGTGCACTTGGCAACACTTCATTATCTAGAGGGGCACCTTGGAATTGTCCTGGTATGGTTCTACAATTTCCAGGAGCAGAAAATACCGTTATTGGATTTGAGTTAAATCCAACAGGTGGATGTGAATAACACTATTTAAGCAATCATTATGAAAAAATCAATCTTTTTTACCCTACTTATAGCAGCTGCTTTATTTCAGGGCTGTAAACCAGAATTGAAAGAAATTGGTCCGGAATACGCTGCTGGAGAGGGTATTTACGGAAGTTGGATCGTTTCTGACTTGAGTCAAGTAGACTTAACTGTTCCTTTACCTGAAACACAAAATATATTTTCCTACTTCTCTTCTAACGAAAGCAGTAAGATGATTATTCGATTTGAAAAGGAGAATAGTTCCTATTCCATTATCCAACCGGGAAATATGCCACGAATCTTGGGTACAAGTGGAACATGGGCTTATAATGAAATGCCTTATCCAACAGCCATTAATTTTTATACGTCCAAAGGTGATACATTGTCTGCAAATCTTGGAAATATGCCAAGAGAAACAGACAATCAGTTTAAATTTAAATTAAACAGAAACGACTCTTGCGGTGTGAATTACCTCAGATACGACTATACTTTTTCACGTGTTCAATAAATTCGATTTATGAAAAAAATATTTCTTTTGCTCATATTACTTAGTAGTTACTTTTTTCATGCGAGTGCACAAGTTGTTACTTCCGATCCAAGTGACTATACAAATCCGAATCAGGAAGTAAAAATTATTGTAAACCTCGATCAGCTTGATCAAACTTTAGAGCATGTTCAATTATTAATTGCTGATGCGGACTCTTCCAAAGATTTATTTATTTGGACGTGGAAACCTTTTGAGCATCCTGCAGGTCATCCATTGGCGAATGGAATCGGTGCTCAACCATGGAAGAATAGCAACGATACTTTGAAAATGACAAAAGAATCTGACCATGTTTACAGTTATACTATGATTCCTACCGAATTTTATGGTGTAGATGCGGCGGCTGTTTTTACTGAAGACATTCACTTTTTAGTAAAGCCAAAAGATGGAGGAGGTTATGGAGATCCCGATCGCAAATCAACTGATTTGATATTTGAAATAAACCCTCCTTCAGTTGAGAAAGAAGTAGTTTATAGCTTTCCGTCCAAAGCACTTCAAGACGATTTTATTCGAATTGTGTATGATAATTATAGGGACACATTAGCTGCTATGCAAAATATAATTGCTGGTGAATGCTACGTTCACTTAAAAGCATTATTAACAGATGGAACGATTGTTCAACCCAGCCCATATTTTAGCGCTGGCGATAATCCAGATTTAGAAATGAAAAATATTGGTGCTGGAATCTTTGAGAAAACAATTATTCCCGAAATCTTCTTTGGGCTACAAGACGGACAAAAAATCGATCGACTTACGGCTATAGTATTCAAAAAGGCACCAATATACATTCGGGTTGAGAAAGACCTTGTTGTAGACATGAGCTGTTGGAATTAATACAGGCTCAATCAACAAATAAGACAAAATTTTTACCTCTTCAGGCGCAGCGTAAGAGCAAATCGCGAGCAGTTGAATGCCATTTATCCATTTGGGGGCTCGGGTTGATTAGGCGGCGCCTATGACCCTCTTTTTTTAAAAACGTAAATTTGACTCGACCAAGTAGTTTCTTTTGCCTTCAGATTGGAAACCAATCCACGGAACATTCCTCGAATAAAATTTCGAGATCCTGTTTTAATTTCTTCACTCAAAATAGACACATAAAAAGCATCGAATTTCATTGGTAAAATTCGCTCTAATTGAAGTCCATGTTGTTCAAAAAGCGACTTAATGCTTTTATGATCAAAATGATTTAAATGCCTTGGGACATCATAAGCGGCCCAGTTTTCGGCATAATATTGCGCATCGTTCGAAAGGTGATTAGGCACAGCAATAAATACACGGCCTTTTTGAGTTAGCAATCTGTTAATTTCCGAAATGCGTTCATGTACATTAGAAACATGTTCTAAGACATGCCACATCGTAATAACAGAAAATGAATTATTTGAGAACTCATGCAATTTATCCTCAGGATAAACATCAATTCCATAATTCTTAATTCCAAAACTTCTCGCATCAGTATCGGGCTCAATGCCATTTACGGAAACACCTTGTTGTTTGCAATAATTAAGGAATGCGCCAGTTCCACAACCGATATCAAGCAAGGAAGCTGATTCTATAAAAGGCGCAACAAGACGGTACTTTTGGCTTAAAGTTATTTTACGAATCGCCTTATACAATTTATTTACTAAACCTTTTGATGTATCGGAATGAGAGATATAGGTGTCGGATTTGTAGTAATTTCCAAGGTCTTTTTCAAATGGCCGAGGATTCGTAAACACAAATCCGCAAGCAATACATTCAACTACATGAAAGGTTTCTTTTGAGACCGTATAATCAATACATTCAAATCGGTTTTTAAATTCTTCGCCTTTACATAAAGGGCAAGCGTTTATTTTTTCCATATGTTCCACGTGAAACTCATCGACCCAAGAAAACCATCAAGACAGAAATGTCAGAAGGTGAAATCCCGCTTATTCTTGATGCTTGCCCAATACTTGATGGTTTAATTCTACTTAGTTTTTCTCTTGCTTCAGATGATAATGACTTTAATGAACTGTAATCAAAATTAGAATGCAGTTCAATATGTTCTAAGCGTAATAGTTTGTTAGCGACTTCTTGTTCTTTACTAATATAACCATCGTATTTTAATAATATTTCAGCCGATTCAATGATTTCCTCATCAACAGCATGCTCATCAATATAAGTTGAGATATCCGGAATAGATTCTATCAATCCTTTCAAAGTTACCTGTGGTCGAGAAACAACAGTTCCGACTTTGATTTTCTGACTAACATTTGGAGACCCTGTTTGCTCTAAATAACTATTTAGGATTTCAGGTTCAACACTTTTATTATTGATAAACTTTATAAAGCCCGAGACAGAATCTCTTTTAGTTAATGCGCGTTTTAATCGTTCATCTGAAGCTAATCCTAATTCATGCGATTTCGGTGTAAGGCGAGTATCGGCATTGTCTTGACGTAGTAAAATACGATACTCTGCTCTGGAGGTAAACATACGATAAGGCTCCTCTGTTCCTTTTGTAACTAAATCGTCAATTAAAACTCCAATATAAGCTTCTGATCGGGTTAAAATGAATGGTTCTTTTTCATTAATTTTTAGATATGCATTAATACCAGCCATTATACCTTGGCCAGCCGCTTCTTCGTATCCTGTTGTACCATTAATTTGACCAGCCAAGTACAAATTTGGAATAAGTTTGGATTCGAGGGTTAAGTTCAATTGTTCCGGCGGGAAATAATCATATTCAATGGCGTATCCTGGTCTGAACACTTTTACGTGTTCAAATCCAGCAACCTTTCGTAAGGCATCAAATTGGATAGATTCTGGAAGTGATGTCGAAAAGCCATTGACATATACTTCAACAGTTTCCCAACCTTCTGGTTCAATAAAAAGTTGGTGTTTATCTTTATCAGCAAACCGATCTATTTTATCCTCAATCGATGGACAATACCGTGGACCCAGTCCCTGGATCCTACCACTAAACATTGGCGATTTATCAAAGCCCGTTCTAAGTGTGTCGTGAACAGCTTCATTAGTATAAGTCATGTAACAAGGAAGCTGATGCTTAAGAAGAGGTGTGTTTGTGTATGAAAACTTCTGAGGATTTACATCACCTGGTTGAATGTCCATTTTGGAATAATCTAATGAGCGACCATCAACACGAGGTGGAGTGCCTGTTTTCATTCTACCGCTTCTTAATCCTAAATCAACTAACTGTTCAGTAAGACCTGTAGCTTGTTTTTCTGCTGCACGGCCCCCACCGAAATTCTTCTCGCCAATATGTATTAATCCATTTAAAAAAGTGCCATTGGTTAATACAACCGCCTTAGCTTTAATTTCTATTCCTAAACCCGTTTTTACACCACTGACAACTCCATTTTCAATGATCAAAGATGAAACCATGTCTTGGAAAAAATCAACATTGGGAGTTCTCTCTAACATCAATCTCCATTGCTCGGCAAAACGCATTCTGTCGTTCTGTGTTCGAGGACTCCACATTGCAGGACCTTTCGAAAGATTTAACATCTTGAATTGAATCGCTGTTAGGTCAGAAATAATTCCGCTATATCCACCTAAAGCATCAATTTCACGAACAATTTGACCCTTAGCAATTCCACCCATTGCGGGATTACAAGACATTTGTCCAATCGTAGCAAGGTTCATTGTTACAAGTAATACCTTACTTCCTAAATTAGCGGCAGCTGCGGCGGCCTCACAACCTGCATGACCACCACCAACTACTATTACATCGTATGAGTTAAACATTGTTTTTTATGTTCCACGTGAAACAATAAATTTATTTGTTCGTTTATTGTTGATATTCAGAATATTGTGTTAAATAATGGTCTTCTAATTCACGCATTTTCTTTTGTTGTGTTAACGTTTTATCAGAAAAACCAAGTAAATGTAAAACTCCATGAATAATAACTCGATATAATTCAATGTGAAATGTACATTGATGAGTAATTGCGTTCTCTTTGACCCGATCAATACTAATAATAAAATCGCCCGATATAATAGTGGATTCGTTATAATCGAATGTTATGATATCCGTGTAATAGTCGTGATTTAAGAATTTTTTATTAACCTCTAAAAGATAGTCATCCGTACAAAAAACAAAAGAAAGGTGACCTGTTTGATGGTTATTCAAACGGATCACCTCTTGTATCCAATGTTTCAGTAAGCGTTTGTTTTCTAAAACAAACTTTATGTCTTGATTAATGAAGCGTATCAGAGTCTTAATTATTGATTTGAAATGCGAAAATACAATTCTACGCGTCTACCATCATTAAGAAATTTAATGTCATCACTTAATTTTTTCATTAAAAAAACACCACGGCCATTTGGAGAGTTTATATTATTAGGATCTGTTGGGTCGGGTAGGGTATCTGGATTAAAACCGTCACCCTCATCTTCAATAGTAAAACAGAGATTAAGGTCCTTAGTTTCATAGAAAAACTTGACCGATTTATCCGGATCTAATCTATTACCGTGACAAATGGCATTATTTACAGCCTCACTTACAGCAACTAAAATATTACCGTAGTTTTCTTCTCCAATATTGTAAAACTGGCAGATATCGTCAATGTATTTTTCCACTAATTGAACATTTGTTTTTAAGGAAGGAAAAATTACGGATTGAGTTTCAGTAATTATCATGTTATTTTCCATTAATTGATTGTATTAAAATAGGTTTTAACCATGTTTTTGTAAAAGGGAGTAAACGATGGCGAAAGTGTTTTCAAAAGTTCTGTTTCTTGTTGCATTTGTCGGGTATACTGATCGAAGACAGAAATGTTACGTTTCTGTTCAATTTTATTTTCATTTGACTCGCGTTTATTATCAAGCTCTCTTTCACGTTCCGCCTTTTCAGCTTCTAATAAGCGGGTCATAATCTCTTGTTGACGACGCATGGTCTCTAATGTAATATTTTTATTGACAATGTCAGTTTCTGTTTGTTCCATTTTGTTTGAAATGTTTTTTAGATCACCCAAAGAGCCAGATGTTCCATTTTTCATCATTTCATTCATCATCTTTTGCAATTCATTTCGAAGCATTTCTTGTTGAGCTGCCATACGAGCTAATTGCTCGCTTCCCATACTCCCTTTTGAACCAGAACCAGGTTTTTCTCCGGGTTTAGGACCTGGCTTGCCTTGTCCTTCTTTCATCTGCTTCATTTGTTCATTAAGCTGCTCTTGCAACTGTCTTAATGTACTCATTGAAGGTTTACCGCTGCCCGGTTTTTTGTTCTTTCCAGGTTTCTTACAACTTCCATTGCCTTCTTTTTGCTGCATTTGCTGAGCCATTTGCTGCTGCATCTGATCAGTAACTTCACTTATCATTAACGCTAAATTATTAACAGAAGTCATTACAAATTGCTGCCTTGATGCTGCATTCTGACTTTGTCTTTCAGCCAAATAAGATATCGTTTTATCAAGATTCATATTAATGGAGCTTATTTCTCTGTTAATAAACGATTGTATCTCAACAACGCGTTTACTCAAAGCTAACAAAGAATCTTCAATTGCTTTGGCATTGTCTTTTACTTTCTTTTGATCGGCGGTTATTTTAACATAAAGTGGGTTTTCTGTGGGCGTTCTTTGGAGTTGTTTCATGAGCAACTCTTGATCGAAAGAAAGCTGTAGTAGATTTTCTAAAATTTCTCGGAGTTTCGAAACATCCTCTTCCAAACTCTCTTGTTCGGACGATTCTTTCATCTTCTTCATACTCTCGCTCATTTCTTTCATCTTTTGCGATGCGCTCTTCTGAGATTTTGAAGCTTTACCCGATTTGTTTTGTTGCATCTGGTCTGAGCTATTTTTCATTTCTTGTTGAATATCTTGCTCCAACTGATCAGTATTTTCGAGCTGTTGAGGATCTTCTAACTGCTCATTTTTCTTTTGAAGATCATCTAATTCTTTCCGTAAATCATCAAATTCTTTATTCAGATTATCTTGATCTTTCTTTAAATTTTCTGGAGAATCTTCTTTCTTTTCCGTTTTATCGGCCAATTTATCTTGTTGGTCTTTTAAACGATCTAACTTATCAATAGCAGCATCCAATTTCTGCTCAAATTCAAGTTGTTTGAACAATTCAAGGGACCGATCGAGTTCTTTTTCAATGTCCTTGTTTTCCAACTTCATCTGTTCAATCATATCCTTGATCTTATTCTTATCAAGGTTTTCCATCATTTTTTCGAGTTCTTTGAGTTTATCCTTCATTTCCTCACTCATAATCTGCTCAAAAATCTTCTCTAATTCTTTCTGTTTCTCTAAAATTCGTTCGTCCGACTTTTTGAATTCTTCATTTTTACTGTTGTTTTCTTTGTTCTCTTTTTTAAGATTTTCAATCTGTTGCTCAATTTGCTGTTGTTGATTGATTAAATCCTGAACCTTCTTTTTATCTTGCCAGCTTACTTCCTTTTTCTCAAGAATTCTTCTATTCAATTCATCTAATTCCTTTTGAATTTTTTTAGCATCCTTAAGCGTTTCTTTTAAATTATTCTTAACCGATTCATTGTTTTGCTCGCGTTGTTCATCAATTTGATCAAGAGTTGGAACTTTGAAGATTTTCTTTTGTGTTTTCGATGATTTTGCTCCATTAACTCCATCATTATCCCATACTTCAAACCAATATTCAATTTCGTCTCCCGGTTGTAATGAAAGCTGAGAGAAGTCCCAAGACCAAAAAAATAAGGTTTTTAAATAGTTTCTATTGAATGGAACTTCCTTGCTTTGTTTTTCAGTAACTCGATCTCCATTAATTGTTGTATACGAAAATGTTAATCGACTAAATCCGTAATCATCTTCAATATCTCCTTTAAAATAAACGAGTGAAGAAGTAATGGAATCTTGTTTTTCTTCGGTAATGATAGAAGGATAATCGTCGGGTTTTACAGAAACAGTGTATTCAATTTGATCCTTTCCTTTGATAAACCGGTTAGAGGTGTTGACTTTATATTTATTGTCTTTAAAAAAACGGATGGAGTGGGTAAAACTTCCTTTTTCCTGTTCTTTCAAATTGAATGTACTATCAGAAAATGCAAGTAGAAATTTTTCAGTGTTTTGAGTTTGAAATTTCCAAGTTGCTTTGGTGCCTGCAGGTATAACTAAATCACCTGTGTTAGTAATAATCTCGTCCTTTTTCCCAGTATAAACAGGATAATTTAACGTGATTTGGAAATTGGTAAGTGTTGGATTTGGTTGTGCTTTTAACTCATATTGATTCGAATAAAATCCATCAGCATACAAACGGAATGGCAATGAACGCTGAACGTTTTTGAAAGTATAATTAAAATGGATCTTATCTTCCTTTATGAGTTTCAACTTCATATCTCCTTGAACAAGATATATTTCGTTCGGAATTTCATTTCCTCCAGTTTTAACTTTCAGGACAAAATCTTGCTGGGTTGCAGTAACTA
>JBIPLZ010000151.1:0-5721 GCA_044369395.1 Flavobacteriales bacterium
TAAGTCATAGAAAATAACCTCATTGGTTTGATGATCTGTTACGACCATTATGTTTCCATCGATGGCAATTCCAGCAGGATCTTGCAAACCCGAAACAACCACATTTTCCCATGTATAACCAACAATATTGACATATTCAGCTATGGTTTCGTGTGGTCCGTAGGTTGGATCAATTGATGATGCGTTCCCCGAATTGATATTGATTCGAAATACACGTTGATGGCCATTATCCACAACATATAACCAGGTTTTGGTATTATCGAATGCCAAATGGCTTACAGTTCCGTTTATGTCGCGTAATACCTGCGTATCGCTATAACGACGTATAATGGCATCGGAATGATCACTAAAACCAGGATTGTGGTCATTTACAAAATCGTAACGTACAATGTCATTGTTATATCCATCAAACAACCAAAAAGTATTGTCTTTTTCCCAGCAAATTCCTTGACTATTGGGACTTTCATGTAACATATCGATATGTGAGCCATTTCCGCCACTTGGTTGAGCATAAATTTGCGGGTCACTCGACCACAAGGTTGGCCCAGTAAAAGCATTTGCCGTTCCAGCGTGATTCGCATCAAATACTCCGGGAGATGTTGCAAAGTTGTCATTATCACTGAAAGCAATCCCTGTGGGCAATGACATAAAATGCCAGGCATTTCCATCTTGTAAAAGTTCAGTAATTTGATTGACTTGGCCAGTGTTGGTAATTGTTACAGTACTTCCACCAGTGTTCTCTGTTCCTTGGTTAATTACCCATAATTGTTTCGTAGAGAGACGCGGATGAAAATCAAGATCGGTAGGTCGAGAAATAGCATTCGATGCATCCGCTATTATTGTATATGTTGGGTTTCCGATTAAATAATTTTCTGAAATATTGGTCCTGCCGGGACCAACTTCATATTGCGCACTCGCCGTATTATTGAGAGAATTTTGATCTTCAAAACCATTTGTTGATGTTATTGAAAAATCGATATTGTATATTCCATTCGCATCAGGAATCCATGCAATGGGATGCATAACAACTGCCGATTTATAAGGTGGAATTGCTAAATCTTCAATTAAACCATTTACTTGATTTGAACCATTTACTGAATATGAAATTCCAGCAGTATTTACAGTATCAACTCCATAATTGTATAGGAGTAATTTCAAATAATTGGCTTGCTGTTGCACATATCGACCTTGAACAAGCGTAGAATTTAACCATGTATAACAAGCCAAATCGTGTGCTAATGGTTCAGAAACCTGGAAAGTAAAATCAGTTCCAAGTTCCATATCGGTAAATTCGTGTGCGATTTGTCCATCAATCAAAATTCGAAATTGAAATCCACCATCACCCCAATCATCGCGATAATGGATGGTATAATAAGCACCATCTGTCAAACACCAAGGCCCTTCGTTATAAACAGTATTGTTCGCATATCCTGAAAGATCTTGATTTTGTGTTCCAGCTACACAACCAACAGTAAGATTTCCTCCATTTGCAATGGTTAAATTACCACATGTGTTTACACTTGAAGTCAGTTCCCAATAACCTTCATATCCATAATTGTCGGTAGTTACAACCAAACTAACCGAACGTTGGCCCGAAATACATTGAGCGAAACTTGAATTTACAAGTAATATTAGGCTGGCGATAATAAAATTTTTCATGGTATAGAATTTCGTGTAAATAAAATCAAATAAAATCAAAAATGTTCATTGAAGTTTATTTCAATTCGATGAATATCGCTTTATGAAAAAATAATAAGTTGAATTTAATTTGGATTACTAAAAAACAATACTTTACATTTGCAACATCATCAAGATCCACTGCGAGTGGAACCAACCGAGCTGACAAGCCGCGGTGGTAAAACGATGAGGGCCGGGAGCCAAAATACTATGTAATCCCCCCTTTTTCTCGCGTAGTTCTGGTGTGCTCTGAGCATATTAGCGTTGCTTTTTGTTCTAAGCTTAACCTGTAAACTTTAAGCAAATGAATAATTCACAAACAAACACACTAATTACCATTAATGTTGATGGCATTGAAGTCCAAGGGGAAGTTCATGTATGGACCGCTCTTGAATTAGTCGTAGAGATTAAATTTCCTTATGAAGGTATTAAGGATGATCTATACGTTTCAGCGATTGCAGCTCAATACAAGAATTTCAAAAAAGGAGATCATGGGGAAATCCGATCAAAAGAAATGCTAAATCATTTGTACTTTATTTGCAAGACAATTGAATCTAATATCAATACGTTGAAATCGGTTGTTGTTGAATATAATGAACAACATGAGGTTATAGACAATATTCTGAAAACAAAAACTTCCGAATGCTTTAGAACATATAATGTCGAATTATCTGATTTAGAAGAATTTGTTTCCAATCCACAAGACGATGAAAGTTCGTTCGAGAAACTTGAAAACAACTATACATGCTGTAAAGAAATAATGGGGTTTGAATATGAATATTTTGATAGTAAAGTACTATTGTTTAACACGCTAATTCAGCCGTATATTTCAATGAATATCATCCCATCTAAAATAGATCAAGTGATTGATTTCATTAATAAAAAGCGATAACTAACTTGAAATAGAATGAATGCAAAAAAAATGAACATCCATTCTATTACGATTTATTTTGAAATTATAAACTGAACAGCTTTCGATTGCATTCCATCATTACTATGTTGTGCAAAGTAATTTCCATTCGTTAAATCCATTAAATCAATCTGTGTTTGAATATCTTGTATGGGTATCGTTTTCTGCAGTTGTCCATTTAAATTGAAGATTTGAATGGATCCATTATTACTGGATGTTTCTATGTTTACAATTCCATTACTTGGATTTGGGAAAACACGGACAATTGAAGGAGTATCTTGTTTCTTACGGTTGAATTTATATACGATCGAACCCGTAACAAGCAATGAAAGAATAACAATACCGCCATACAATAAGTAAGTTTGTTGAGATTCTGTTTCAACTTTATCAACAGTTGTATTAACCTGTTGTTGTTGTTGTTGTTGAGCAAACTCCTCCTGTTTTTTCAATCGATCTATTACTTCCACGGGTAAGTCAAATTGAGAAGGTTCAGTATGTAAAAAAATTGAAGGAATGTCGAACGACAACTCAACTTCACGACTCGTATCAGCCGATGAGAAATTAGTGGATGTATAATTGAGATTGTAATAAGCTTGTAATTGCTTGCTTATTTTAGCATAAATAGCATCTAATGAATTGGAGGTTTCTGTGTAATAAAAATGCCCGTTAGTTTCTTGTGCGATTAGATTTAATGTATCCTTATTAACATCACCTAATCCAATGATATAGATCGGAGTCTCATCTTTTTTAGCATCTTTAATCACCTTATTCCATTTGCTTCTTGAAGAATTATCATTCCCATCGGTTAATACAACGAGTACATTTAATCCATCTTTATTTCTAATTTGAGTGAGCCCGGCCCGCATTGCATCATACAAAGCGGTCCTTGAATCTGCTTTCATTTTATCAACGGTGGAATTAATCTTTTTCAAATTTTGAGTCAATGGCAATTTAATATCCACCTTTTCAGAAAATCCCAAAACACTGATAAAATCTTTTTGCATATTGAAGCTTTTTACAAATTTCTTGACAGCATTCTTAGCATGCTCAATAGGAGGCAGATATCCATCTGGATAAATAGGATCACCTGCATCATTGACATTAAACAATGGTCTACCATCTTCAGAAAAAATGCTAGCATCAAAAGCCATTGAACCCGAATGATCAATTACAATCCCAAGATTTATAGGTTTATTTTGGGTTACGGGTTCCAATAAAACCACTTTACATGCTTGCTCATTTTCAAGAACATTCATTTTTTCTTTGGTTAAATTCCAAACCGGTTCACCTTTTCGAGTTTCTGCTTTAAATAAAACAGAAACATCAGGAAAATTAGCAGGTGCAATTTTAAGTATGGTCAAATCGGCATTGTCTTTACTGCTTAATTTACCTTTTACTTTATCTTGTTGACCATA
Organism: Flavobacteriales bacterium; assembly: GCA_044369395.1. Classification (GTDB taxonomy): domain Bacteria; phylum Bacteroidota; class Bacteroidia; order M30B66; family M30B66; genus CALQRR01. The sequence continues at coordinate 4,003 of JBIPLZ010000151.1, forward strand.
ACAAACAGTCGAAACTAAGATTAATACAAATAATTTATTCATTATTTTCATTTTAGATTTTAATAGATTAGACATTATTTATTATTCCCAATAAAACAAACCTCGACCATTTTCCGGAGCATAATTAATTTTAACAATTATGCAATTCTCCTTCATTAATCGTGGCTTTCAAATTCATATAAAAAAACTTCTGCTTTACTTCCAATAATTGCCTGAGCATTTAATATCATTGAAAGTAAACAGGCAGTAATAAAAATGAAATTTTTCATAATTTAATACCAATAAAAAGAGCTACAATTTTTGATTGAGCATTTGTAACTGATGAAATTATTATGGCAGCAATAACTATTAAATAATTCATTATATAATGTTTTATTGGTTAGTAGGAAGAATGAATAAATCGAAACAGGTAATTTTATTTATTCAATTCTTAATTCAAAACGATGATATTTTAACATTATTTTAGAAATGAGAAAATTTTTCAACTGCAGTTGTTTTTTCAGTTTCAGCCTGTATATTATTTGTAATTTCAAGCAGATTTATCCAATACCCTATATGAATTCAACGAATCGAGTTTTTAATACCGTTGCACATGCATTGAGAAACCTCGCTCGATTAACAGGTTTTACATATAATGAAGTCAACGTGCTGATTTATTATTTTATCATCCCATTTACTTGGATGATTTTGCTTGACTATATTTTTAAATGTTCAAATTTCAAACTAGCAGGAATCATTTTTTGCATCGGGTTTTATGCTGGTTGCAGAGATTTTAGAAAATATTCAGATTGGCTGTTTTTCAAGTCAGTCATTTTCTTAAATTTCTTTAATCGATTTGGAAGTAATTACATAAAATCATCCGTTTGGATTTGTGTTTCTCTTCCAATTTTGATTTACATCATTTTATTTTTTCTTGCTTTTAAATCATTTTGAAAATGAAACTCAAGTGTTGACTGTCAAAAATATTTTAAAAACAAGTATAACTTGGACAGAATATCAAGACAAAACTACCTATGATACCATGAATGTGTGCCTCCTGTTTCACAGCATATACTTGCAGAAGGTGTAGAACCTTTTAAATACACCTCGGCATCACAATTCCTGCATGTATAATTGTAATCACCCGCTTTACCACAAAATTGGTAGTTATGCATTCCTGCGCTGCTTTGACGACAACCATTTTCCCAGGGAGCACTTGATGCTTTTTTTGTTCTGCAACAATTGGTACACAAATACCAAATTTCTTCTTGCGGTGCAGAATTAAATGATGGAATTGAAAATCCTGATAGTAGATAAACTGGCAATAAAAGAATGAAAAGTCTTGAGTTCATATTTTTTTCTTGCTAAATTAGAAATTAATAAATCATAATAAAATAATAATAGCATTTAAGTAGTGTAAATAATTTTTTAGAATTAATTAGAAAAGTGAAAATTGAATAAAATAATCCTGTTTAGTTTTCATTTTTTCAGATTAATTTCGTCTAATTATATTTATCAACTCATAAATTCATTTCAATAGATTTCAATAATTTATGTCCAGCATACTTTCCAAAATCGAAAACAATATTGGGTACATTAATCTCAATCGTCCCGATGCATTTAACAGTTTTAACCGCGAGATGGCTTTGCTATTTCAACAAACGATCGACGATTTCTCAACAAACACAGCCGTTCGTGCAATTGTTATCACCGGAAACGGAAAAGCATTTTGTGCAGGTC
>JBIPLZ010000152.1:0-5718 GCA_044369395.1 Flavobacteriales bacterium
CGGCCGTCCCGCTTTATTACGTACATAGTTAAGAATAGTATTTTAAATGTTTTATCAAAAATCTTCGTCGAAACGAATGGTATTGTCTACTTTTTTCCCCATAACGCCGGCTTTTTGGTATTCGCCCACACGTTTTTCGAAGAAGTTTGTTTTTCCTTGAAGTGAAATCATTTCCATGAAATCGAAAGGATTAATCGTGTTGTACATTTTCGTGTAACCCAAAGCGATTAATAAACGATCGGCAACGAATTCAATATATTCGCACATCAAATGAGCATTCATTCCAATAAGCGAAACAGGAATTGCGTCACTCACAAAATCTTTCTCAATAGTAACGGCATGCGCGATAATTTCTTTTACATGCGATTCGCTTAATTGGTTGCGTAGTTGTTTGTATAATAGACAAGCAAAATCGCAATGCAGTCCTTCGTCACGAGAAATCAATTCGTTTGAGAAAGTAAGACCTGGCATCAAACCGCGTTTCTTCAACCAAAAAATGGAACAAAATGAACCAGAGAAAAAGATTCCTTCAACCGCTGCAAAAGCAACCAAACGTTCTGCAAAATTACCATTGTCAATCCAACGTAAGGCCCATTCTGCTTTACGTCCTACTGCAGGAACTGTTTCTAATGCATGAAAAAGGGAGTTCTTTTCAGCAGTATCAGTGATATACGTATCGATTAATAGGGAATAAGTTTCCGAATGTATGTTTTCGGTCATGATCTGGTATCCATAAAAGCAACGTGCTTCTGGATACTGAACCTCATTCATGAAGTTAACAGCTAGATTTTCATTTACAATTCCATCGCTTGCAGCAAAAAATGCCAAAACGTGTTTGATGAAATGTTTCTCATCATAATTCAATTTGTTTTCCCAATCGGTTAGATCGGCTTGCAAATCGATTTCTTCGGCAGTCCAAAAACTCGCTTCCGCTTGTTTGTACATCTGCCAAATATCTGGATGCTTTATAGGAAAAAGCACAAAGCGATCTTTGTTCTCCTGCAAAATCGGTTCGTCAATTACTGCAGGATTACTCATTGTTAATTCACTTGTTAAGTTAGTTGGAAGAACCTCGTTCATTTTTAATGTGTTTATTATCAGATAGTTGCGTTTTTTCTATCGGCCAAGTTGTTAATGAAAAAGCTAAAGAGCTACTTTCCAAATAGATACCGAGAAGACTGACGGGAAAAACGTATGTCACAAATGTGGTTCAGATATCCGCTATTAACAAACCGTTTTTGTTAACAAATGAACTCAGTTTTTAACATTCCTTTTGAATGCATAGAAATCATTGATTAGTTGCTCTTTGAAATAAAGTTTCACAGAGGCCTTTTCTTTCAAAAAACGAGTTACAAACAATATAACGAATATCTAATCAATAAATTATAACTTGACTAACAGGTGTGCTTACGCTTTTTCACAACGAATAGTTTGCAAGTTTCAAACTAAAAAATTAAACGTGGCATCAGCTGTTTTTTTGCTTTATCCATTCTTGGCCGATTTCCTCCAATTGTGCATACCAAACATCGCCGTATGCACGGACTAATGCATCCTTTAAAAAACGGTAAACCGGAACTTCCAAGCGAGATCCACACTGGCATGCGGGTTTGCAAATATCCCAACTGTGGTAATTTAATGCTTCAATATCCACAAGTTGCTTCACTCGTATCGGATAAAGGTGACAGGAAATAGGTTTTCTAAATTGGGTTTTACCATCGAGCCAGGCCTTTTCAATACCACAACTTGCAATCCCATTAGTATCGAAAATAGTGTATGCGCATTCCTTATTTCCAACTAAAGGAGTTACCAAATCGCCATCCGAATCAATAGTAAATGCTCCGTCACGACTTACTGCTTCTATTCCCTCGGGTCGTAAATAGGCTTTGAAATTTTCATATTCTTCTTCCAAAATACCCGTTTCCTCTTCCAACAATGGCGCTCCCGCATCGCCTTGAACACAACAAGCTCCCTTGCATGCATTCAAATCACACACAAACTTCTTTTCTAAGATGTCTTCAGAGACTAAAATATTTCCGACAATTAGCATAGTACAAAGGTATACAGCTCCAAGGCAAATTCCTTAGTTTTGCCCAAGCTAATTTTAAATCAGTAATACTCTGTAAAGAGAATTGCTCACAGAAATTAATCAATACAAAAACTCATATCATTAATTAATTATTATGTCTCAGCCAGACGAACTCTTTAAAAAAGTTACCGCTCATGCCAAAGAATATGGCTTTGTTTTTCAATCTTCCGAAATATACGATGGCCTCGGTGCTGTTTACGATTATGGACAAAATGGAGTTGAATTAAAAAACAATATCAAAGAATACTGGTGGAAGTCGATGGTGCAGATGAACGAAAACATCGTTGGAATTGATTCGGCCATTTTTATGCATCCCAAGGTTTGGAAAGCTTCCGGACATGTGGATGGATTTAGCGATCCGATGATCGACAACAAAGACTCGAAGAAGCGTTACCGGGCCGATCAACTTTTGGAGGAGCAGATTGAGAAATACGAGAAGAAAGGAAAAACCGATAAGGCAAGCGAGCTGGAATCTGCCATGAATCAGGCATTGAATGACAATAACTTGGACGCCATGCGCGATTTAATTGTTGCTCACGAAATTGCCTGCCCAATAAGTGGAACCCGCAATTGGACCGATGTGCGACAATTCAATTTGATGTTTAGTACGCAAATGGGTTCCGTAGCCGACGATTCGGATGCGGTGTATCTTCGTCCAGAAACGGCACAGGGTATTTTTGTGAATTTCCTCAATGTGCAAAAAAGCGGAAGAATGAAAATTCCGTTTGGTATCGCTCAAATTGGGAAAGCCTTTCGTAATGAAATCATTGCTCGTCAGTTTATCATGCGTATGCGTGAATTCGAGCAAATGGAAATGCAGTTTTTTGTTCGTCCTGGAACTGAAATGGAATGGTTTCAACATTGGAAGGAAACCCGTTTAAAATGGCATCTTTCATTGGGAACTGCAACAAACAAATACCGCTATCACGATCATTTAAAATTGGCGCATTATGCCAATGCCGCAACCGATATTGAATTTGAATTTCCATTCGGCTTTAAAGAGGTAGAAGGAATTCACTCACGTACAGACTTCGATTTAAAGCAACACCAGGAATTCTCTGGGAAAAAGATGCAGTACTTTGATCCAGAAATCAATCAAAACTACATTCCGTATGTCATTGAAACTTCGATAGGGCTCGATCGCATGTTTTTACTAACGCTTATAAATGCCTATCAGGAAGAAGAAGTGGGCGAAGGCGATAAGAAGGAAGTGAGAACGGTATTGGCACTTCCGCCGCAGTTGGCGCCAATTAAAGTTGCCATTTTGCCACTGATGAAGAAAGACGGTTTGCCTGAAAAAGCTCGTGAAATCATGGATAGCTTGAAATCCTCGTACCGTTGTCATTACGAAGAAAAAGACACAATCGGAAAACGCTACCGTCGTCACGATGCTGTTGGAACGCCATTCTGTGTAACGGTCGATCACGAAAGTCTTGAAAACAATACAGTGACCATTCGTCATCGAGATTCAATGACTCAGGAGCGTGTTGCTATTTCCGATTTATTGGGCATTCTAGACAAACATGTTTCGATGCATTCTCTTTTGAAATAGCATGATAAATCGTTTCAAACTTCTTGATTAATTTGAATCACCTGAAAGTTTAAACGCATATTCTGAACCTTACAAATCCAATCAAACGCTTGTATTCCTTTATAGAAAAGGTTTAGGGCGTTGATTGGATTTTCTTTTTTATGCAATTTAAGATTCGTCTATATGTAAACTTAGAGGCAATATTGGTCATATAAAGCAATCATTTTTTGCAACCATTCATTCAAAATCAAGGTATTACATCCTTGAATTAGAATGAGTTTTTATGAATGATTTATACGATTTCGAAAAATTGTCTTTGCTCTCAAAAGGAAAGGGATTTGTTATTCGAATTATTGATCGAGAAGGCCGAATCATATGGGCAAACGAACGTTTTTCGGAACTATCGGGATACTCGTTAGATGAAGTTAGTGGTAAGCGACCTCAGGAATTTTTATTTGGCCCTGAAACCGATTTGTTGCATGCAAAGGAGATTGATGATAAAATAAAAAACGCAGAATATATTTCTGCTGAGCAGCTGATTTATTCGAAAGAAGGTCAGCCGTATTGGGTTCAGATGGATATCTCACCCGTGGAAGACAAAAACAATTTGCATAAAGGGTTTATTGTTTTTGAAACCGATATCACAAACAGAAAGATCCACGAAAAGAAAATTCTTCGGAATTGGTCCGAGTACGATGATATTTTTGAAGAGGCAATCATGCCCATGTGTTTTACCGATACCCAAGGAATTTTTATTCGTGTAAATCAGGCATATTGTAACTTGTTTGAATGCAAACGTGATGATTTACTTGGGAAAAGCATTCTTGATTTACAGTTCAATCATCTTCCAGAATCCGAAAAAGTGGAGTTCATGGAGGAGTCGAATAAATTAATTCAAAATCAGCATGCAATTCATAAAGAGTATTGCCTTAAAACGCTAAATGGCAAACAAATTTATGTGGAGATCATTCGGAAATTGGTCGAAGTAAATGGCAAGCAAGCTATTTCAGCATATCTCGCTGACGTCACCGAAAAGCGCGATATTCAAAATCGAATTCTGGAACAAAACAAACGACTCAAAGAGTTTGCATTTATCACATCTCATAAAATCCGCCAGCCACTTGCCAATATTTTAGGTTTGATAGAGTTGGTGAAAAGCGATTCACATTCGGGTCAAGATGTTACCATAACACTCGAAACATTGCGCATGCTCACCGGTCAACTCGATGGGGTGGTGCATGAAATGGGACAGGCGCTCGCCGAGTTGGATGTTGATATTGAGAAAAGTCTTTTTTACAATGATCAAGAAGAAAAACGCATTCAGAATGTTTGGATTGTCGACGATGATCAAGTGATTACCTACATCACAACCCGACTCATGAAGAATGCCGACCCAACTATCAAAATTTCGGAGTTTACTAGCGCCAAAATGGCTTTGGAAAAACTCCGTTTGGATCCTGCGCAACCTGATATTTTATTGCTCGACATCAACATGCCGGGAATTTCGGGATGGCAATTTTTAGAGGAAATGCAGGCCATGCACCGTTTCGTGAATGTGTATATGTATTCTTCTTCTATAGATCCCGAAGATGTGAAGAAAGCCAGAAGCTACCCGATGGTTCGCGATTTCCTTTCCAAACCGTTCGATATGGAAACCGTTCGTCACCTGCTTTCAATTCCACTTATTCGTTCACAGGTTTCTTAGAATTTCAAATTCTCCATAAAAATTCATTTGGTATTTGGTTACTTTGTGGAATGAAACATCTATTCCTGAGTGCAACCATACTATCGCTTTTCACGATACTTTCGTGCAACTCAACACAAAATAACGACGCTAAAACCATCGCATTTCTCGACGCTTTTGAAGATGAAACCGTGGCAGAAGCCAAGAAAGGCTTTTTTACTGCACTCAAAGACAGTGGCTACATTCAGGATAAAAACTTGAATGTCATATACCGAAATGCCCAAGGTGATATTCCCGCACTAACTCAATCGGTCGATTATTTCATTTCCCAACAAGTCGATTTAATAGCTACAAACACCACGGTCGCAACCATTTCGGCGGTTCAAAAAACGAATCAAATTCCGGTGTGTATGATGG
>JBIPLZ010000153.1:0-5708 GCA_044369395.1 Flavobacteriales bacterium
ATAAAAATCACGGATGCTTCCTTTGTATACAAATTCCCAATTCAACAAGATGAAATTGTTGAAACTGTCTACAAAAATGGGAACAGCTTCGAAAAGACTTTTGTTAAGATTATCGTATACGGTTCTGCCACCTGCAAATGAAATTTCGCGCTCTTTTGTTTTGCCGCCGAATAGTATGCCTACTTTGATTTTCATGTTTGTATTGATTCTAGCTTCGTAAAACTAAAGTATTCCTCAACAGACAATAATTGCTTAGTCGGAACTTATGAAGATAAACGGGTTGAAAAGAAGAACGAAAATTATTGAGGTTTGTCGTTCAGAATGAAAAAATCAAAACTAGTTTATTCTGATTGTAATGGAAATTGGTAAGCACTTAAACTGTCCTTCCGCAAAAGATAAATGCGATCTTGGTTGATGCACATATCGCTATAATCATTGATTGGAAGTTCGAAATGATTCTCTTGGAGTGTTTTTATCTGAAAAGCATCTAATATTCCAGGCGTTTTGGAATAAAAAATCCGTTGGCCAATTACCTGGAATTTCGATAAACCCATAATCGGAATAGTTCGGATATAGGTTCCGAAAATATCAAATTGCAAAATCCCTCTTTCTGGAACGCTCATATACAAATGATTGTCGTGTTCCATCAGATATTTCGGGTCGGGCGTGTATCCTAAAATTTGGTTGAGGTTTAAGATCTGAGCAGTTCGTTGCATTTCTTGATTAAATCGTGTGAGTGAATACGCAACGCCATCATACACCCAAATTCCATTTCCATACGAAGCACACATAAGTGAAGCTTGTTCTAAATCAAACTTTTCTAATTCAATGGCATTTCCGTTTTCGGTTAGGGTGTTATCCAAATAAACAATGCGCGAAAAATCTTTGTAAAAAACGGCAATCTTCAATGGATTCATTGCGTCAATATCACTAATCTTTCCCAAACGTTTATTGCTAAATGTTCGAAAGAAAGTTCCATTGTCGCGATATTTATTCAGTACATCTTTATCAATCACCAAGGGATTGCCAAGGTTGTCGCTTGTAATTTTATCTCCTTTAACTGGAATCGTCCATAAATGTGTAAACCCTGATTTTACAGGCAAAAGCATTTGTAGAAGAAGGAGAATGGGATAAAACATGTACAATTTCAGCAAGTTTAAGATGTCTTATTGACCACCGAAAGTTCAAGAATATCCTCAATAAATGAGCGGTTATTCGATAACCGTGGTACTTTATTTTGTCCTCCCAATTTACCGCGTTTATTCATCCAATGATAAAAAGTGCCTTTTTCCATGACCTGAATTTTAGGAAGGCGTAATGTGATGTTTTTATAACGCTTTGCTTCGTAATCGGAGTTAAGCGATTTCAATGCATTATCGAGAACTTCGGTAAAATAATCAAGATTTTCGGGGGTTTTCTCAAATTCAATTAACCATTCGTGAGCGCCATTGCTGTTAATCTCCATGAAGATTGGTCCTGCGGTATATTCGCGAATGATCGCTTGTGTTTTTTCACAGGCAATGGCGAGTCCTTTTTCGGCATTGTCGATAATTAATTCTTCCCCGAATGTATTGATGAAATGCTTTGTTCTTCCCGCAATTTTTATTCGATAAGGTGATACAGAAGTGAATGTAATAACGTCTCCAATTTTATATCGCCACAATCCACCATTGGTTGTAATGACCATCGCATAATTTACGCCCAATTGAACTTGGTCAAGCCAAATTACTGGAGGGTTTTCTTCATCAGCTAAATCGGCGGGGATAAACTCGTAAAAGATTCCGTAGTCGAGCATTAGCAGCATTTCTTCGGAATTACGTTGGTCTTGAATACCAAAAAACCCTTCGGATGCATTATAAATCTCGAGGTAATTCATCTGATTCGAAGGAATCATCTTCTTGTATTGCTCTCGATACGGAGTAAAGTTGACACCTCCGTGTAAAAAGAGTTCCAAATTGGGCCAAACTTCCAAGATGTTTGTTGCGCCTTTCAATTCAACAATTCGTTGCAATAAGATCATCATCCAACTTGGAACACCAGATAGGTTGGTTACATCTTCCTCGCTTGTGCTGCTTGCGATACGTTCGAGTTTAGCTTCCCATTCACTCATCAATGCAATACTTAAATCGGGCGTTCTAATGTATTCAACCCACATGGGCAAGTGTTCCATAATAATAGCACTTAAGTCACCAAAGGATGTGTTACCTGATTGTTGATTTAACTGGTGCGATCCTCCTAAAGTAAGACCCTTTCCTGCAAATATTTTGGTTTCTGGATAGTTGTTGCAATAAATTGAAAGCATGTCTTTGCCACCTTTAAAGTGGCAATCTTCCATCGATTCTTTACTTAATGGGATGAATTTACTTTTGTCGGATGTTGTTCCAGATGATTTTGCAAACCAACGTATTTCCGAATGCCAAAGAATGTTTTGCTCACCCATCATCATGCGTTCGATGGAGGGTTTTATGGATTCGTAATCTTGAACAGGAATGTGTTTTTGGAAACTATCGTATGAACCGATGCTCTTGAAATTCATTTGCTTTCCAAACTCAGTGTCTTGCGCTTGGGTGATGAGCTTTCTACGCCATTCATCTTGGACTTCCAACGGAAATTTCATAAACAGTTCCATCTGATGAATCCGTTTTTGCATGACCCAAGAAAGAATGGAATTGATTATTGACATGTTGGAAGTATTGGCACAAACCTAAGTAAAAAGAAGTTTCAAATAATCGAACGAAGCGTATGTAACGATTATTATTTGCTTAAAAAATCAGTCATTTCATTCAATGATTTTCCATTAAACAAAAAGTCATTTGTTAATCCACCTTTCCTCGCCACATTCACACCGTATTGCATATCGGAATACCCTTCTTTTTTATGCGCATCGGGATTGATCGAAATCTGTACACCTTTTTCCATACAATAGGGAATCCAGCGCCAGTCAATATCGAGGCGGTAGGGATGTGCATTCAATTCCATGATAACTCCGTTAGCTGCACATGCATCAATCACTTTCTTGTAATCGATTGGATATCCTTTTCGCGAAAGCAAAAGACGTCCGGTAGGATGTCCGAGTATGGTTGTGTAAGGATTTTCGATGGCGGTGATCAATCGTTTAGTTGCCCGCTCGATGTCCATATTTAATATAGAATGCACCGAGGCAACAATCAAATCGAACATTTCGAGAATTTCGTTCGGATAATCCAATGATCCATCGCTTAGGATATCACTTTCGATGCCTTTGAAAATTTTGAAAGGCGCTAGTTTCGCATTCAACTTATCGATTTCAGCATGTTGCTGCATGACTTTTTCTATGCTTAATCCTCCAGCATAAAAGGCAGATTTACTATGGTCACACATTCCTAAATACTCCATTCCTAAATCGCGACACGCAAGTGCCATCTCTTCGAGCGAATGAATTCCATCACTGTATGTGCTGTGATTGTGGAGTATTCCACGAATGTTATCCCAATGAACCAAGTGTGTTATATCAATCTTTGATGAGGCCTCCATGGGAAGATCTCTTAATTCGGGAAGTATAAATGGAAATCCGCGTTCTTCGTACAATGCTATCTCACTTTCGATGGGTTCTTCGGGATCAATATCCAATTCGGCAAGATGTTCAGCTGGGCCGGTTCTCAATAATTGTTCACGTTCGTATTGATCTTCTTCGCAGCAAATAAGGCACAGCGAATATTTATCTGCTATTTTAATGATGATACTTTCTTCTAAAACAGATTCTATCTGAACCTGCTCACATTTTTCTAAAAGCGATTCCACATGTTCAGGATTTGACACAATGAGAAGTTCTAAATTTTCAATCACTTCCATGTAACGACGAAGTTCTCCTGTAAAAGAAATGCGCAAATTTTTATCGAGTGTATTGAGTAGCAATATGAAATTATTTGCCACTAATTCAGCTTCTGCAAAATGCAACTTGCCCTGATTTGCCAAGCGATATTCAAGCGCAATTCTGATTGTATCTTGCGTTTTTGCACCAAATCCCTTTAGATCCACCAAGCGGTTTTCATAACAAGCATAAAGTAATTCACCTGGCGATTCTATTCCAAGTTCTCTCCAGATGGTTGCCACTTTTTTGGGTCCGATGCCTTTCACTCCCAACATTTCAATAACTCCAGCTGGCGTGACAGCAGAATAGTTTCGTAAGTCCTCGGTGCTTCCCGTTTCGAGCAGTTCAATAATTTGTAACGCGATACTTTTTCCAATCCCGGGAATCAATATCAATTCTTCCAATGGTTTTCCGGCCAATGCATCTCCAGCGCGATCAACATTAAATGCAGCATTAGTAAATGACTTTAGCTTGAAGGGATTTTCGTTATGCAGTTCTCCTAAAGCAGCAATCAATTTAAGAGCTCTTGAAATTTCTTTGTTTGTCATGGATGAATTGATAGGTCTTAAAAGCAAAGACGCTTTTGAAAACCGAAATTTACAAAAGCGTCTTTTAAATCTATGAGGAGGAATTTAGTAAACCTCTAATTCGTAAGGCAAGCGCGCTTGATATGATTTCATGGCACGTAGGTGTTCAATTTGCTGATAATAGCGATACGAATCACCCAATGTTTTCTTAAGAATTGCTTGTTCCGAATCGCCACCCAATTCTTTGATAAATTTCTGGATTGGGTCTTCGATGTATGGTAATTCTTGTATTCTATATTTTGTTAGACCTGCTTTTTTAGCGGCAATTTCAATGGCTTTGTCTAACCCACCAAAAACATCAACGAGGCCAATTCGTTTAGCATCGGTTCCAGACCAAACACGTCCTTGTGCAATGGAATCTACATTGGCCTTGCTAATTTTTCTTCCTTCCGACACACGTGTTATGAAATTATCATAAATACGTTCCACTTCACGTTGAATCACTTCCGATTCTTGAGCTGTAACAGCGCGTGAACTAGTCATGATATCAGCATACGGATTCGTTTTAACCGTATCAACCGTAACACCAATATTGTTTACCAATTGTTTGGCATTGAAGAATAAACCAAAAACACCTATAGAACCGGTAATTGTATTCGGACTAGCAACGATTGTATCGCAAGGTGCCGCAATGTAATATCCACCCGAAGCCGCAACATTTCCCATGGATGCAATAACGGGCTTCACTTTCTTTGTCAACATTACCTCGCGCCAAATAGTTTCGGAAGCCAAGGCCGAACCTCCAGGTGAATTGATGCGGAGAACAACTGCTTTCACATTATCGTCCAAGCGTGCTTTGCGAATTGCTTTCGAAAATTCGATTGAGCCCACTTGGCCTTCTTTCCCTTGTCCGTCAACAATTTCGCCTTCTGCAAAGATGATTGCAATTTTATCTTTCCCTGATTTATCGCGGGTGTCTTTAACATCCACCATTTTATTGATTGAAACAAATTCAATTTCATCAATGCTTTTAGCTTCTGTTTTCTTTTGAAGTATTTCGAGAACTTCATCGCGGTATTTAAGTTCATCTACCAATTTAAATTCAACAGCTGCAGGAGCATTTGTAACAAGCATTTTACTTGCAATGTCTTGAACTTGTGAAGTACTGAGTTTACGGCCTTTGGCTATTCCATCCACCATATGATTCCAAATGGAGCCAATATAGCTGCGGATTTGCTCACGATTGGCATCACTCAATTTATCTTGAATAAATGGCTCCACTGCGCTTTTGAATTTTCCGTGACGAAATACTTGATGCTCCACACCCAATT
>JBIPLZ010000154.1:0-5665 GCA_044369395.1 Flavobacteriales bacterium
ACGTTCGGGTGGGAGAAAGAACCAATTTTCCATAATCGATATCGAGACCAGGCACTTTATCCGTCAGATTGAATTTACCACTGTAAATTAAATGCTCAGGAACTTCAGGATTATAGCTTTCTGGATACTTAGCACTTAACGCGTTCGAAAACACATCGTGACGAGCTGATGTTAGTCCGTTACTTCCCATTCCACCGTTGTATGAGTCTTCGTAAGATGCTTGTCCAAAAGAAGACAATCCTACAATTACATCACCTTCTTGAATGCGGCTATTATCGATTACATCGGAGCGTTTGATACGAGCAATTACTGTAGAATCGACAATAAGTGTTCGAACGAGGTCACCAACGTCAGCCGTTTCACCACCTGTAAGAATTACTTCAACACCCATCGACTTAAACCAATCGCACAGCTCTTGATTTCCTTGAATGATTGCAGAAATAACTTCTCCTGGAATATTGTTTTTATTTCGACCAATAGTTGACGAAACCAAAAAATGATCTGTTACACCCACACAAAGTAAATCGTCGGTATTCATTACCAAAGCATCTTGTGCGATTCCTTTCCAAACAGAAAGATCACCTGTTTCTTTCCAATATACATAAGCTAAAGATGACTTTGTTCCAGCTCCGTCGGCATGCATTACCAAGGCATAATCGGAATCCGCACTTAATGTATCGGGAATGATTTTACAAAATGCTTTTGGAAATAATCCCTTGTCTGTATTACGAATTGCAGCATGTACATCTTCTTTTTGAGAAGATACGCCTCTGGCTTTATATCGTTCGTTTGCTTGCATAATTATAAAAAAAAACATCCCACCAGGAAGGAGGGATGTTCTGTTAATTCAATTCAAAAATTAGTTTTTCGGTTTCGCTGGAGCAACGGGAGTTGGCGTTGCTGGCGGCACAGGTTCTACCTGTAAGTTATCACGCTTAATCTCTTCCACATCTGTTTCAATTTCAGCATCTTCATCAACCGATTCAATTTTCGGTGCTTTGAATTCTGGAGATCCAACAGCCGGAACAAACGTGGTACTTGTAATACGGAATTCAGTACGACGATTCACCTGATGTTCTTCTTCGGAACATTTAACTCCGTCTTTACAACGATTCAACAATTTAGTTTCTCCATAACCTTTCGCTGTTAAACGAGCAGGATCAATTTTCTGTTCAATTAAATAATCAACAACTGACTGTGCACGTTTTTGAGAAAGGACGATGTTTGATTTAGCAGCATCTCGAGAATCGGTATGCGACATCAACTCGATAGTGATGTTTTGATTGTCTTTCAATGTTTGAATCAACCCGTTTAATGAATCTCTTGATTCAGGACGCAAATCAAATTTACCTAAATCGTACTCAATTTTCGGCAAACGGATAGGACCTTTCTTGGTTGTTTTCAAGAAGAAATCTTTTTTGAAATCGCGACCTACTGATTCTCCAACGGTTGTTTCTGTTCCTTTGTCGTTTAGGAAGTCCGTTGCACTTGCAACAAATTCGTAGGTGTTACTTTCGCGGTACTTGGTGTTATCGAAATAGTAAGAACCCGTTTTGTCTGTTACTGATTCATAAGTCATACCGTCTTTATCGACCATCGATACTTTAGCACCTACAAGCGGAGCTTTTGTTTCAAAATCATAAACATAACCACCAATAGTGAAAAGAACCGGAGGAACACTGAATTCGTATATATCTGTTCCACCTTTTCCACCTGGGCGACTCGATGAGAAGTAACCTTTTTCTATTTTCCCTTGGAAGATAATTCCAAAATCATCCGTTTCTGAATTCAATGGAAATTTCAAATTTGATACTGCTGTCCATTTACCTTTAACCAATTTCGCTTCAAACATATCCAAACCGCCCATTCCAACGTGTCCGTTCGAAGAGAAGTAAAGAGTTGAATCGTTACGAAGTGTTGGATACAACTCGTCGCTTGCTGTATTTACTTGTGGACCCAAATTGATAGGTTCACCCCAAGTTTTTGCTTTTTTATCGAACTGCGCTTTCCAAATATCACGTCCACCCATTCCACCTGGCATGTCTGAAGCAAAATAAAGTGTTTGTTCGTCATCAGATAACCAAGGATGCCCAACCGTAAAGCTATCGGCCGCAAAAGGAACCAAAACAGGTTCATCCCAATTGTTCCCTTTTTTACGCGTTGTATAAATTTGACATCCTTTAATTTTATTCTTATCGTATTCGCAACGTGTATAAAACATCACACTGAATTTTTCATTCATTGCTGCTGCTCCATCGTTGTATTTTGAATTTAAAGGTTCTTTGAATGATGTTGGAGTACTCCATTTTCCATTCTTGTCGAGTTTTGCTTCATATAAATCGGAGAATGATTCGCCAGTCCAACCATCAACACCACTACCAATAGAACCTTCACGGCTTGAAGTAAAGATAACTTCCTTGAAATTCTTGCGTGTGTATATAGCAGAGAAATCATCAAATTTAGAATTTAAAGGTTGCACATTACCAACCACATGCTTCGTTGGAGTAGCTTTCCACTTAACAGACAATTTGCAACTTTCTGCACCA
Organism: Flavobacteriales bacterium; assembly: GCA_044369395.1. Lineage (GTDB taxonomy): Bacteria > Bacteroidota > Bacteroidia > M30B66 > M30B66 > CALQRR01. Next base: position 2,547 of record JBIPLZ010000154.1, read on the forward strand.
GCAGGTCCACGAGCATCATCTGGCTTTAACTTTATAAATTTATCGTATTCGGCCAATGCTTCATCGTATTTGCCATTTTCACGCATCATGTCGCCTAAGTAGAGAACAGCAATTGGATCTTGATACTTCGCTTTTATCGCTTTAACTAGCCATGCTTCAGCTTTCTTAGTTTCCTTAAATGCCATAAAACAAAGAGCTTGCTTGTATGTTACTTCAGCTTTCAATGCTTTGTTTCCTCGAATATTTTCGGAAGCTTTTTTATAAGCGTCTAATGCTTCAGCATATTCTTTATTGTTAAATAGCCGGTCAGCTTCTTTCACTTTTTTTGCCTGAGCAGATAAAGTTGATGCCGAAATCGCCAGCAAAAGCAGGCAAGTAAATAGTTGTTTTAGTGTCTTTACCATAATGGAATTTAATTACAAAATTCTTGGGCTAAATTAAAAAAAATGCGCTTGTTACAAAAAAGCATTGTTCTTTCGTGATTATTTATTCAAAATAGTTCAACAAAAGCAAAAATCGCAGAAGAATTACAATCCTTTTTTAATCATGAAAAAACGAGGCAATTAATTAATAAACAGCATCTCCCGATATTTTGGCAAGCACCAAATTTCGTCGTCAACAAGAAGTTCAAGTTTATCAACATGATAGCGAATTGGATCAAAAAACGACTGAACTTTTACACAATATGCACTTGCTTGTTTACGAGGATCGACAATTTTGTTGGCAACTTTGCGAGCTTCCACCATTTCATCGACTCCTTTTTTAATTTCTGAGATATGTGCAGAAATTTCTGCAATAATTTCCAATTGTGCTTTCGCCGATTTTTGAAATGTCTTATCATCCAAAATGGATTTTAGACCCTGTACATTTTGAATGATCGCTGTTTGATATTTTAATGCTGTCGGAATAATTTGATTGGTTGCGATATCCGCAATTACACGCGATTCAATTTGAATCTTTTTAGTATACGTTTCTAACTGAATTTCATATCGAGCTTCTAATTCGCGGTGACTCAATACGTCATTATCTGCAAACAACTTAAGTGCTTGTTTCGATACAAAAGCATCCAATGCTTCAGGCGTTTTAGCAAAATTGTTTAATCCGCGTTTTGCAGCTTCTTTCACCCATTCATCGCTATATCCATTTCCTTCGAAACGTATGGTTTTTGAGTCGATGATATAATTTCTCAATACTTGGAAAATTGCTTCGTCTTTATCCAATTTCTTCTTTGAAATCAGAGAATCAACCTCGTTTTTAAAATCAATGAGTTGTTGAGTAACAATCGTATTCAATACAATCATCGATTGCGAACAATTGGCCGATGAACCTACAGCACGGAATTCGAATTTGTTTCCAGTGAAAGCGAATGGTGAAGTTCGGTTTCTGTCGGTATTGTCTAATAGAATTTGTGGGATTTTACCAATGTTCAATTTCAAATCGGTTTTTTCATCAGGCGTCATTTTTACGCTCGGCTTTACGCGTTGTTCAAGGTCGTCCAAAATGCGAGTTAACTGGGAACCAATAAACGCTGAAATAATGGCTGGAGGTGCTTCGTTTGCACCCAAACGGTGATCATTACCCGCCGATGCAATGGCAGCACGCATTAAATCTGCATACGTATGCAATGCTTTGATTGTGGTGATGAAAAATGTTAAAAATTGGAGGTTGTTCTTAGGTGTTTTTCCTGGACTCAACAGATTCTTTCCTGTATTTGTAGAAAGGGACCAGTTGTTGTGTTTCCCAGATCCATTAATTCCTGCAAATGGTTTTTCATGAAGCAAAATGCGGAATTTATGACGACGAGCCACTTTGCTCATCACATCCATTAAAAGTTGGTTGTGATCAACCGCTAAGTTTGCTTCTTCAAATATAGGAGCACACTCAAACTGATTGGGAGCAACTTCATTATGACGTGTACGAACAGGAATTCCTAACATGTGGCACTCCGTTTCGAAATCGCGCATATAAGCCGCTGCACGATCAGGAATTGTTCCAAAATAATGATCTTCGAGCTGCTGTCCTTTTGCAGGTGAATGTCCAAACAATGTGCGACCTGTTAGAGATAAATCGGGTCTTGCGTGATACAATGCTTCATCTATAAGGAAATATTCTTGCTCCCAACCAAGTGTTACAGTTACTTTGGTGATGTTTTTATCGAAATATTGACACACGTCCACAGCTGCTTTGTCGAGTGCATGTAACGCTTTTACAAGCGGTGTTTTAAAATCGAGGGCTTCGCCAGTATAAGAAACGAAGATTGTTGGAATACATAACGTTCCGCTTATAACGAATGCTGGAGATGTTGGATCCCAAGCAGTATAACCACGTGCTTCGAACGTATTGCGAATTCCTCCACTTGGAAACGAAGATGCATCAGGCTCTTGTTGTATTAAATTGCTTCCACTGAAAATTTCAATACCTCTTCCATCAGGAAGGGGCTCAAAAAACGAATCGTGCTTTTCGGCAGTCGCTCCGTTTAATGGCTGAAACCAATGAGTAAAATGCGTACATCCTAAATTCATTGCCCAAGCTTTCATCGAAGATGCAACCTGATCGGCAATGTGACGCTCTATTTGAGTGCCTTGTTCAATCGATCCTCTTACTTTTTCATAGGCTTCTTTACTGAGGTATTCGCGCATGGCGAAATCTCCAAAAACATGCTTCCCAAAATAATCGGAAATTTTCTCGGTCGCCGGACCATTGGATTCATACGATCGGTTAATGAGCGACTCTAAAGCTTTAAATCGAATTGTAGACATAGAAATATTTTTACCTTTTTTCGGAGACAAAGGTAATTTTCGGAGGGGTATTTCAAAAATAAATTGTGTTTTTTCTTTCAACACCCCCTATTTTTTATCTGCAAGTGAAATATTTTTGGATTTTTCTAAACCTAGGGCAGTAATCTTGGGGTAACCTAGGGATTAATCCCCAGGTTTACTGCAACACAAATACAACAGGCAAAGTCATATTACAACTCACCGGCTTTCCATTTTGACGGGCAGGATTCCATTTTCCAGAAGTGAGTTTTACAACCCGAATGGCTTCCTGATCCAACATTTTACCACCTGGAACAGAACGTGCAACTTTAATATCCGATAAGCTTCCGTCTGTCCTGACTA
>JBIPLZ010000155.1:0-5663 GCA_044369395.1 Flavobacteriales bacterium
CACCTGGTCAAGTTGGTTGCTTGTTTTCAACTCCAAATCCAGCTTGGTATTTCATGAAAGTGGATCAAACAGGCACATTGACCATCGATATTAATTCAGGATTTGATGTCGATTTTATCTGTTGGGGGCCTTTTTCTCAAACGGAATGGGATGCTGGAATTTGTACTAATGTGCTTGATTATACTTGGGCAAATGATGCAGCAAACTATGTTTCTTGTAGTTATTCGGCATCGGCATCAGAAGTTTGTTCAATACCCAATGCACAATCTGGTGAATATTATGTGCTGCTTCTAACCAACTACTCGGGACAAGAAACCAATATCACATTTGCTCAAGATCCTACTTCTACAGGAACAACTGATTGTTCTGTTTTTTGCAGTGTAACTGCAACACCAGCCCCAACAGCTTGCGACCCAACCACCAATACCTATATTTTAGCTGGTACCATTGATTTCACCAATCCGCCAACTTCAGGATCGTTAACAATAACAAACAGTTCGGGTGGTTTTATGACTTTTAATGCTCCGTTTGCCACATCGGTTAATTACAATTTCACGAATCTTTCATCCAATGCCAACGCTGAGCAATTAACGGTTGTGTTCTCGGACGACAATACCTGTGCTGCCATTGGAGATTATACTGCGCCTGCAACATGTTCAACTTGTCCGGTTACTGCTGGCGTATCGGGTCCAGCTTGCGAAGGTCAAAACGTTACGCTAACTGCTACTAATGTTGCCAATGGAACTTATCTTTGGTCTGGACCTAATGGATTCACTTCGAATTCTCAAAATCCAACAATCATTGGTGTAACGCCAGCCATGTCTGGAGTTTACCAGGTTACCGCAGCCAATCCAGTGAATGGCTGTTCGAGTATTAGTTCGATCAATGTTTTTGTAAGTCCTACCCCAGCTACTCCAACTATTTCGAATGATGGACCTGTTTGCGAAGGTACTCCACTCAACTTAACATCAAGTTCAACTCCCGGTGCAACTTATCTTTGGAATGGTCCTAATGGTTTCACAAGTAATTTGCAAAATCCTTCGTTTCCAATTGCTTCGAATCAAGGAAATGGAAATTATACATGTCAAGTTATTGTTAATACATGTTCAAGTCTCTTAGCAACAACAACAGCAGTTATAAATCCATATCCACAAACTCCAACTCCAACCGGAATTGATACTCTTTGTGAAGGCGATAACTTGGTGTTGACCGTTCCTTTTGAAGCTGGAATTACTTACGAATGGACAAATGCTGCTGGTTTGGTTATTTCATCATCCAATACATTAACCATCAATTCAATGACACCGATTCAATCGGGACAATATGCTATTCGAATAGATTCGAGTGGATGTTGGAGTCAGTCATACAATAGCGATGTGATGATTTACCCAATTCCAACTACACCTTTATTTAATCCTGCTGTTATTAATATATGCGAGTTGTCGCCCCTTAATTTATCGGGTCCTGCGCCACTACCAATTGTAGGAACAGATTATGCTTGGACGGGTCCTAATAGTTATTCGGGTTCTACACGAAATGTTTTAGTAACTTCAACCGCTACTCAAACAGAAGCAGGAGTTTATTCTTTAATTATTACAGAAAATGGATGTTCGTCGGCTTCAGGATCTTTGACAGTTGTGGTTATTGATTTGCCAATATCTGATGCCGGAATTGATAAGTCTGTATGTTCTGGAGTTCCTATTGAAATTGGTAATGCAACACCATCGCCAAGTAATACTTACAGCTGGTCACCAACAGAAGGAATTGATTTCAGCAATATATCAAATCCCAATGTGGAAGTTTCAAATTTCTCCGATTTACCTTATGATTTACCCTATATCGTAACGACTTCCACAACGGTTTCAACTACAACCTGTTCTTCCAAAGACACGGTAGTTGTTACCATTAAACCACAACCGAGTGGAGCGTTTGAAATTCCTGAACCGCAATGTTTTACAGGTAACTCTTTCGATTTCCAAGGAAGTGGTAATTATACCAGTACTGCTACTTTTGAATGGGATTTTGGTCCTTGGGCGATTGTTCCTGCAACAACCAATTTGACAGATGAAAATCCGCAAGATGTTTCATTCAATTCAACTGGAAATCAATTAGTTCAGTTTACTGTTACACAAGATGGCTGCGTTGGAAATACATATCAATCAACTGTACTCATTTACAAAATGCCTGTTGCAAACTTTATTGCAGATACGCTAGTTGGTTGTAGTCCAATGATTGTTAATTTTTCTAATCTAAGCGAATCTGTTGATCCATTTAAAACCATAGAATGGACTATCTTGGATGAAACAATTGTTTCGAATAACAATCCAACGATTGTGTTTAATAATCCTGGGCAATATGATATTTCAATAAAAGTTTCTACAGAGTATGGCTGTGAAGACACTTATTTCATCAATAACTTAATTAGTGTTAATCCTTCACCTCGTGCCGATTTCAGTTTAAGTCCGGATGTTGTTCAAATAATCCAACCAGAAATGGATTTTATTGATTTGTCGGATGATGCTGATGAGGTTTATTATATTATTAATCGCGCCGATACTGTTTATCAAGCCGAAACAACCTATACTTTCCCAGATACAGGAATTTACAGTGTGCGTCAGGTAGTAACCACACAATTTGGCTGTGTTGATTCACTTACAAAACAAGCTGTTGTAGAATTGGGTTATAAATATTACATCCCAACTGGATTTTCACCCAATGATGATGGTTACAATGATTTCTTTAAGGTATACGGTGAAGATGTTTTGGATTTTAATATGATTATTTATAATCGATGGGGACAGAAATTATATCAATCTTATGACATGGACAATGGTTGGGACGGTAAAACAAGAACAAGCACCGGTACAGTTGATGGAGGTCTTTATTTTTATCGAGTAGAGATGGTTCAACGAAATGGAATAAAGAATACAATAGAAGGAAACGTGTTACTTTTAAAGTAAGAACTTCATATCACACAAAAAGCCCTGATTGTTTTTCATTCAGGGCTTTTTTTCTTGCTGTTGCTCTGTTAAATTAGAACTTTGCCATTCATGATTTCCGGAATGGGAATATTCATGATACGAAGAATAGTTGGAGCAATATCAGCAAGTTTTCCATTGTTGATATTCTTGAAATCGGAATCAATTAGAACACATGGAACCGGATTGGTTGTATGTGCTGTATTTGGACTTCCGTCTGGATTTTCTACATAATCTGCATTACCATGGTCGGCAATAATTATAACAGAGTAATTATATTTCTCCAGGCAATTCAAGACTTTTCCCAAACACGAATCGACCGTTTCAACCGCTTTTACGATTGCTGAATAAACACCAGTATGACCAACCATATCGGCATTTGCGAAATTCAAACAGATGAAATCGGGGGCATTTTCCTGAACGTCTTTAATCAATGCTTCTGAAATTTCAATGGCACTCATTTCAGGTTGTAAATCGTAGGTTGCTACTTTAGGAGAGGGAATCATTAAACGTGATTCTCCAGCAAATGCACTTTCTTGTCCACCCGAAAAGAAGAACGTTACGTGGGGATATTTTTCAGTTTCTGCAATGCGTAACTGAGTTTTTCCAGAGATAGAAATAACCTCGCCCAATGTTTGGGATAAATCATTTTTATGGAAGATAACTTCTATACCTGAGTAACTTTCATCGTAATTGGTCATTGTTACATAATGCAGTGGAAGCGCTTTCATTCCCATTTCAGGCATGTTGCATTGAGTAAGAACTTCAGTTATTTCACGACAGCGATCGGTGCGATAGTTAAAGCTAATTACAATATCGCCTTCTTTTATTCGAGCGTCTTCGTCTTTTAAAACAATGGGTTTAATAAACTCGTCTGTTTCTCCATTATTGTATCGTTGTTTCAGTGTTTCAAGGATGTCGGAACTTTTTTCTCCTTCACCATGAACCAATAAATCGTAAGCAATCTTCACTCGCTCCCAGCGTTTATCGCGGTCCATCGCATAATATCTACCCACAATACTAGCAAGTTTTCCTTGAGTGGTAGATAATTTCGTTTGGAGAGTTTGAAGAAAGCCCAATCCGCTCTTTGGATCTGTATCACGACCATCTGAAAATGCATGTACATAAAAACGTTGCACACCATGCTTTTCAGCTAAAGCAATAAGATGATGTAAGTGCTTATCAGATGAATGTATACAGCCATCCGAAACCAAACCCAGAAAGTGCAAGCTTCGTTTCTCTTCACGAGCAACTCGAAATGCTTCAACAAGAACGGGATTGTTATCGATACTACGATTCTCAATGGAATTGTTAATCTTCACCAATTCCTGAAAAACAACCCTTCCTGCCCCAATATTCAAATGCCCCACTTCCGAATTCCCCATTTGGCCCTCAGGTAAACCAACATTCAATCCGTCGGTTCTTAATTGTGACCAAGGATATGTTTTATAAAGTTGATTCATGACTGGAGTTTTTGCATGAGCAATTGCATCCGAGTGTGTTCCATTTCCAAGCCCCCATCCATCGAGGATAAGCAGCGCTACTTTTTTACCGGTCATTTTAAAGTGTATTGGTGACAAATTGCAATTCAAAAATACTCCCTTTTGGCGTATTCGACCTAATTGAGATGCTTCCTTGATGATGTTCTACTAAATATTTCACAATGTATAAGCCCAATCCAGTTCCCTTCGTTTGTCGTGTTTCTTCATTTCCCGAACGGAAGAATTTTTCGAATACACGCAATTTTTCATCGTCTTGAATGCCAATTCCCTGATCAGCAATGGAAACGAAAATGACATTCGTGGATGTCCATAATTTCACAGAAATATCTGGTTTAGAATTGCTGTATTTTAATGCATTCTCAATGAGATTAACTAGAACGGAACGAAATGCTAATTGATCAAACGCAAAGTTTACGTCGTTTTGAATTTCTGATTTGAGTGTAATTCCATTTTTCTCATTAAACTCATGGATTATCTCGCATAAAAAATCACTCAGATTGCGGTTCTCCTTTTGAATTAACAATACATGATTATCGATTTGTGCAACAACTAAAATATTCTCAACCAATTGGTCAAGTCGGTTTGTTTCGGCGATTGCTCTCTGAATGAGTTCGATTTGTTTAGCTCTTTCTAGATCACGTTTTTCGAGTGTTTGTAAGTATAGTTTTACAGAAGCAATGGGCGATTTTAATTCGTGCGTAACCGAAAGCAGGAAGTTTTTTTGTTGACGAATCACACGTGTTTCTCGTCGAAAAGATTTGCGTGTTTGAATAATTCCAAGCAAAAGCAGGAGAATGAAAACTAGTCCTTCACCCAGAATCATCAAATGTTTTTGCGAAAGTTTTTTGCTGAGTAGCATCTCCGATTCTACACCCTGATTGATGAAGTCGGAGAGGCTAATCCGTAAATCGTAAATTTGATTGTTGAGATTGAACAATAAATAAAACCACCAACAAAATTGAAGTACTACATAGCTAACCAGCACATAGAAAACAAGCAGTGAGCGCGGTGTATTTTTAAACGGGTTATTCGATTTAAACATTTCCAGAATTCAGAATCATTTCCATGTAGGACTAAAATTCTTGGAAAATGCATCCCAGGAAGTTTTCATATAATGGCCATCCCCAAAGAAACGCATCACAGGCTCTATTTGTTCGGGAGTTTGAAAACCCGGAAGCGGGCT
>JBIPLZ010000156.1:0-5656 GCA_044369395.1 Flavobacteriales bacterium
AACTAGCTGCTAGAAGAAGAATAATGATAAATACTAGTGAAATAATACGTTGATATTGAGCAAGTACATCCCGTTTTATAAAATAAATCGAAACGAAATAAACAAAGAAGCAGCAATAAGGAACAATTAGAAAAAAAAGCCATTCTTCTATTGGTAAACTTCCGATATTGAAACCTAGGGTGTATTTTTCACTAAAGCTCCACACTCCAATTCGTGTAAAAAACTCATCCCAAATAAGGAAAAACCCCGCCGTAATGAGCATTGCTGGAAACATGTATTTCCACTTTTTCCAAAGTTCAATCTTTTTCTCGAAGCTTTGAGCCAAGGGATACGCCAAACTGGCTAGCATCAAAAACAGGTAAAGAAATTTATCTGGAAACACCTTGTTGTTCTTTAAAGAATTTACGCGCAACTATTAGCATCCCAAATGATTCGGCATGTTCTTTCCCAAGGGTTTTGTGGTGCACTTTATGGGCTTTTCGAATGGCTCTTAAATAGCGATTATCGCTTCGTTTGAACCAATTTAACCGTTGATGAATGAAAACTTCATGTACAAGAAAATAAGCAAAGCCATATACAGCAATGCCAATCCCAATAAACAATTTGAAATCATTCCCATGCATCATTCCGAACATAATACACAACCAGCTGGGGATTGCGAAAATGAGGAAGAAAGCATCGTTCCGTTCAAAAATATTGGAATGTGGCTCATGATGATCGCGGTGCAGAACCCATAAAAATCCATGCATCACAAATTTATGTGTGGCCCAAGCCATAAATTCCATAAAGAAAAATGTGGCAATGACAATGCCTGTATTGATTAGCCAAGTCATATTATATAAAATGCAAAGTCAGAAAAAAGAATGTCATAGCTAGTAATAACCACAAAGCTACGGGATTGTTTCCGGAATAAAACCGATGAGCAATCCATTGCAAAGGAAGTGAAACCAAAAACCAACCTACATAATTGCTCAAAGGAATTTGACCCGAATGCCAAAACCAAAATCCGAAGCGAATGGCGATGGGTTCGATGAGGTAGTCAATTGCCGTCATGAAAAGTGCGCCCAAAATAACTTTCACATACAATGGCAATTTGGTTCTAGCACTTAAATCGGTTGATATATAGGCTAAAATATACCAATTAAGTCCAATGATTATGGGGATATCTTCGTATTTAAATCCCAAAGTATCACCATAACTGTAATGCCCAAAAATGATAGCGGTGTGAATTCCAACCCATTCCACACCATAACCGGATGTAAAACAAATCAGCAAAAAAGCCCAGAATTTCCAGTCGTATTTGTTGTGAAATGCTATCAGGATAAATGCAGACAATAATAAATTAAAAGGCGTCAACAATCGAAACGTATTGCTATAACTCGAAATCAAGCCGATAATACCCACTGCGTGGAATAGCAGAAGCACATAAGCCCCATGCATTGGACTGGTTAAAAAAGGGATTTTTTTAGCAAATGGACTCATGCGTTTGGAATAAGGTCGGCAACAATTCTTGCAGACTGCAAACAAAGTGGAATGCCTCCGCCAGGATGAACACTTCCACCGCAAAAATAGAGATTTGTAACGTGTGAGGAAAAATTTGCGTGACGTAAAAATGCTGCATAGCGATTATTGGAACTGCTTCCATACAAAGAACCCTGAAACGAAGATGTTTTCGTTTCGATACTTCTTGGGTCCAATACCGATTCATTGAGAATCAATGCTTCGATGTTTTTCCCCAATCTTAAACTGAGTTTTTGAAGAATGTCTTTCCGAGCTTGCTCTATCAAGGCATCCCAATTTTGGCCTTTATTTCCTGGAACATTAATCATCACAAACCAATTTTGACAACCCTGCGGAGCATCCTCTTTCTGAATCTGGGAAGTGATGTTTACATAAATCGTTGGATCATTCGAAATTTTGTTTCCCTCAAATATGAATCTGAATTCTTCTTGATAATCGTTCGAAAAGAAAATGTTATGCATGTTCAATTCCTTAAAAACAGAACCGATTCCCCAATAAAAAATAAGTGCAGAACTTGATCGTGGTTGTTTTAGAATTTTTTCGGGAGCTGGATGTTTCAACAACAACTTTCGGTAAGCTGGAACAACGTCGCTATTGCAAATGACCCAATTTGTGGCGTATTGATTTTGTTTTGTTTTTACTCCAACAACACGTTTCCCTTCAGTCATAATTTCATCCACTTCTTCATTCAAAAGAAACTTCACGCCTTTGCGTTTTGCCAAAGCAACAAGTGAATTAGTAATACTCGACATTCCACCTTTAGGAAACCAAGCTCCTTGTCCAAATTCGAGATGCGAAATACTCTGCAAAACTGCTGGTGCTTGGTATGGATCTGAACCATTATACGTTGCATATCGGTTAAACAATTGAACCAATTTAGGATCTCCTAATTGTACTACATTTTGGTGATGTAGGTTTGAAAAAATACCCAAACGAGGACTGGCTAAAATGCCTTTCAACGTTTCAGAATTAAGGAAATTTCTCCATTTATGTAATGAACGATGAAGAAAAACGGGAGCCGTGGTTTCGTATATAAATTGGGCTTTTTTAAGATAATCAGTTACGCGATTGGCAGGCACATTCAGCACCCTTTCAACCTCTTTGGCAAAGTCAATTTCGTTTCCAGATGCTTCCAAAAAAGTACCATCGTTCCAAAAATAATGGCAAACAACAGGTAACTGATCATAGTTAAAATGATCTCGGGGATTTTCGCCTGCAAGTTCAAAAAGCTCATCTACTTGTTTTGGTAAGGTAAACAAGGATGGCCCTGCATCGAAACGAAATCCAGTCTGCGTAAACTCCGTAAGTTTCCCTCCGGGATAAGAATTCTTTTCAATCACCGTTACATCATAGCCTTTGCATGCCAAGCGAATTGAAGACGCTATTCCTGCAATGCCCGAACCGATAACGATCACCGAATTAGATTTCATGTTGCAAATCAACTCAAACTAATTGAAATTGTTTGGTGGTTTTTTTAAAAACATGCAGCTTAAAACAAATCTTCCCGCTATTTTTTGAACAGGTTGGTGAATAAGTTTCCTCCACAAATAAAATTAAATCCATGTAAGTGAGTTTAAACAGACTTAATTTTGAAGGTTTTCCAAGAGAGAATTTTATCTTCTCCTCACGCTATATAATTCATGATCTATGTCTTCCCAATATACCCCCAAACGTTGGGTAATGTTACCCGAAGTTGATGACGCAACCATTCAAACGCTCGCCGAACAATTGAGCATCGATCCTCGCTTATCTAAAATGTTATTGCAAAGAGGCATTGAAAATTTCGATGAAGCAAAGCGGTTTTTTCGTCCATCGTTAAGCGAGTTGCATGATCCCTTTTTAATGAAGGATATGGATAAAGCTGTTGCTCGAATTGAAGCAGCGCTTGAAGAGCAAGAAAACATTCTTATTTATGGCGATTACGATGTGGATGGAACGACTGCCGTTGCGCTGATGTATTCATACTTCCGAAATGTTTGTCCTGGGAAAATCCATTTCTACATTCCCGATAGGCATTTGGAAGGATACGGCATCTCATTTTTAGGAATTGACAAAGCAGAAGAATTGAATTGCAAACTGATTATTGCGCTCGACTGCGGTATTCGATCTATCGATAAAGTTGAATATGCTACAAGCAAAAACATAGATTTTATCATTTGCGACCATCACATTCCTGGTGCAACTCTTCCCGCTGCCGTTGCAGTTCTCGACCCCAAACGAAGCGATTGCCCCTACCCTTTTAAAGAGCTTTCTGGATGTGGCGTAGGATTCAAACTCATTCAAGCCCTGAAACAATCGATTCCCAATGCGGATATTTCGGAACAATGGCTCGATTTGGTTGCAACATCCATTGCAGCCGATATTGTTCCTATTGTGGGAGAAAATAGAATCCTCGCATACTTCGGAATGCAGCAAATTAATACCAATCCTCGTCCTGGAATTCGCATGTTATTGAGCAGTGGCAAAGAGGGCTCAAAGAAAAATCCAGATAAGGAATTCAGTATTTCTGATCTTGTTTTTTCGGCGGCTCCAAAAATTAATGCCGCAGGAAGAATTGATCATGGTAAAAAAGCGGTTGAACTGCTAATTACCCGAGACAATGCCACAGCCGAACAAATACTCTTACAGATTAATGTTCAAAACAGCAGACGCAAGGATCTTGATCAACAAATGACTTCTGAAGCACTTGCTTTTTTTGATTCGAATGCTGCATTGAGATCCGCAAAATCGACCGTACTATTTAAAAAAGAATGGCACAAAGGAGTTGTTGGAATTGTAGCTTCCCGGGTGATGGAAAAATACTATCGCCCAACAATTATTCTTACAGAATCAAATGGAAAAGCAACAGGAAGTGCGCGTTCGGTAAAAGGATTTGATGTTCACGAAGCTTTAGTGGCTTGCTCCGATTTGCTGGAACAGTTTGGGGGTCATATGTTTGCCGCGGGTATGACAATGCCCTTGGAAAATGTTGAGGCGTTTCAAAAACGATTTGAAGAGATTGTTTCAAAGACCATCAAGGAAGAGTCGTTAACTCCAGAAGTGGAGATTGATATGGAAATTGAATTGAGTGATATTAACCCTAAATTTTATCGGATACTCAAACAATTTGCTCCATTTGGGCCTGGAAACATGGCTCCGGTATTCTTAACCAGAAATCTAATTGACAATGGAACTGCTAAAATTGTTGGGGCAACTCATTTAAAAGCAACGTTTGGAAAACAGAATCAATTATTTATGGATGCAATTGCTTTTGGTCGGGCCGATATGCTATTACCCGTCTCAAAAAAAATTCCAGTAGATATTTGTTACACATTAGATGAAAATCATTGGAATAATTCCATGACAATTCAACTTATGGTGAAAGACATCAAATGCTAAGTTCTATTTCAAAAACCTATGATATTTAAAATATGCACTCAAAATGCTAGTTTTTCAATTAAGAATCCTATTTTGCATCAAATAATTAAAAATACTTATGAAAAAATGTTTACTAACGTTGGGAATTTTTGCTAGCTCTTTTGCAATTGGGCAAACGTTTTCAGACAACTTCGACTCGTATACTGCGGGTTCTTATTTATGTCCACAAAGCGCTGGAGCTTGGACAACCTGGAGCAATGCACCTGGAGGAACCGAAGATGTTCTAGTATCTAATGCAGAAGCATTATCTGGAGCCAATTCACTTTATTTTGTATCAACTGTATCAGGAGGTGGACCTGCCGATTTGGTTCACAATTTCGGGGTTCTAAATACAGGGCAAATTTCTTTAGAGTTTAATATCAAAGTGCAAACTGGTAAAGCTGCATATTTTAATCTTCAACGAAATGTAACCATTGGAGACGTTTGGGCCATGGACTGTAACTTTGCTGATAATGGAGATTTAATTATACTCAACCAATCAGGACTTTATTTTACCTCAACCTATACACAAAATCAGTGGTTTAATTTTAGAATGGAGATCAATTTCAATACAAACGTTTGGGAAGTTTTTATTGATGATGTTTCTGTTGGTTCATTTGCAAATCCTGAAAATCAAATTGCATCCATCGATATTTTTCCGGTAGATCAAAACACTCCATTTAGTTCAGGATTTTTCATAGATGATTTCCAATACACCGTTACACCTTATACATTGCCT
>JBIPLZ010000425.1:0-5621 GCA_044369395.1 Flavobacteriales bacterium
TTAAGTGACGCAGAAATATTTAATGGAGATTTAAATAGTGATGGAAAGCCTGAAACTATAATTGTTATTACAAATTCAGGTGGCGGCGGTGGAGGAAATGTTGAAACTACAGAAAATTATTTGATTTCAAATAATGAGGTAATTTCAGAAATTGATGAAGAACTTATAAATGCGCCAAAAAATGAATATGGCTACAATATTTATTTAAAAGGAATAGAAAATGGGTTCGTAAATATTTATTTAATTCATAGAAATGAAAATGATGGTTTTTATTCACAAGGCAGAGAAGAAAAATTAAAGTGTAAATTGATAAATAATAAATTGAAAGTTGAAAATTAAACTGAATAAAAAAACAGCCACTAACAGCAGTTTGCAGAAATGGCGGGTTTATTGCTTTTTTAGAAACTTTCGTGCTTGTTGAAAGTTCAGTAATTTTTAGTAACTTTGGTACTGAAAAGCCGCCACTTCTGCAAGCTGCAAAACGATATCTATGAGTTTTCCAAATTAATTTACTAGATAATTTTCTTGGTAAGGCGTTCCTCTTTTTACCACTGCTAAGACACGTTGCAACAGTTTTTCCGCACGGCATTAATTACGCTCATTTTGGATTTTCCCTCAGCTACTTTTCGCTTCGTAAAATTAAAAGATCTGCAAGCCAGCGCAAAAGCCGACCCCAATTGCAGCACATTTAATTTTGCCCAACCCTACCCAAAGCCCGCCCACCACCCGAAAATTTGAACGATAACAATAATTCTGAAATGTTATTTGCTCAATTCAAAATCATTATCGTAATATTGCAATCTCAATATAGAGATATGGGTGCAACCAAGACAGAACATTTTACAGACAAACAAAACGCGATCGCAACACTTGCTAAAGCGTTAGGACACCCTGCAAGGGTAGCCATTATAGACTACTTACTGAAAGTGGACGCTTGTATTTGTGGCGATATTGTAAATGAATTGCCTTTGGCGCAGCCGACAGTTTCGCAGCATCTAAAAGAACTCAAAAACGCAGGATTAATAAAAGGAGACATTGAAGGCAATACTATTTGCTACTGCATTGACGAAAAAGCCCTTGACAAACTGCAAAGCTATTTTGCAGACATTAAAACCAAATTAGACAAGAAGAAAAAAGAGTGTTGTTAACCCAATAAATACATGGTAAAATGAAACTATCAGAAATTAAAAAACATTTAAGCACTGCTGAAGCAGTGAATTTTGAACTTCAAAACGGAACTGCTGTTCCTGAACATTTTCATGTTACAGAAGTTGGCGTAGTAACCAAACACTTTATTGACTGCGGCGGGACAATCAGAAATGAGAAAGTGGCAAACTTTCAATTGTGGGATGCAAATGACTTTGAACACCGATTAAAGCCAACAAAGTTGCTCAACATTATTAAACTTTCAGAAGAAAAATTAGGAATGGAAGATTTAGAAATTGAAGTTGAATATCAAGCTGAAACAATAGGCAAGTATGATTTAGATTTTAATGGAAAAAACTTTGTACTTATTTCAAAACTAACCGCCTGCTTAGCATCTGACAGTTGTGGAATTCCTCAAGAAAAACTGAAGGTGAGTTTATCTGAAATGACAAATCAAAATTCTTGTAAGCCTGGTGGAGGTTGTTGCTAATTAAATCACATTCATATGAAAATAATAAAAAAAACAATTCTTCTGACTTTATGCACCATTTGTGTATTACCTGTTTCATCGTTTGCACAAATGAAAAACGTGGAATTATTTCCAAAGCTCTTTTCTTATTGCAATAATCTTTCAAGTGAGTTTGTTCAAATACCCGAAGAAAGAAAAGCAGAATTAAAAGATATAGCTGATTTTATTGTGGAACAAAGAAAGGATCATAAACCTGCCAATTTGCTGTTTGTATGCACAAGTAACTCACGTAGAAGTCACATGGCACAAGTATGGGCTCAAATTGCTTCCTTTTATTATAACATTGATAGCGTTTATACATTTTCAGGAGGCACCGAACAAACTCGTGTAAACATTAATGCAATTGATGCTTTAAATAGAACAGGAATTGAAATCTACTCAAATAGCCAGGGAGACAATCCGTTAAGGTATATTAGGGTTGGTAATAAAATCAATCCCTGGGTTATTTTTTCAAAAAAATATACAGATTCGACAAATCCAAAAAATAATTTTGCAGCTATTATGGTTTGTACCGAAGCCGATAAATCCTGCCCTTTTGTAGAGGGTGCTGAAGCAAGAGTTGGTTTGCCATACCAAGATCCAAAAGAATTTGACAACTCTCCATTAAAAGAAGCAAAGTATGACGAACGTTGCCGTCAGATTGCAAGAGAAATGTTTTATATAATGGACTTAGTATCAAAAAATAAACAATGACAGCAACTAATTGTGCCCCTGCGGCCAAAAGAAAGAAACTCAGTTTCTTAGACCGTTTTCTAACATTATGGATTTTTATTGCAATGGCCTTAGGTGTAGCTATTGGCTACTTTATTCCATCGAGTAGCAATTTCATCAATTCATTTTCAAGTGGAACAACTAATATACCTTTAGCCATTGGCTTGATATTAATGATGTATCCACCACTTGCCAAGGTAAAATATGAGCAAATGGGTGAGGTTTTTAAAAACACAAAAGTACTTGGAGCTTCATTATTTTTAAATTGGATTGTTGGTCCTGTTTTGATGTTCTTTTTAGCATTGACTTTTCTTCAGGACTATCCCGAGTATATGATTGGATTAATCTTGATTGGATTGGCTCGTTGCATTGCAATGGTTGTAGTTTGGAACGATTTAGCAGATGGAAGTAGAGAATACGCAGCAGGATTGATTGCACTGAATAGCATTTTTCAAGTGTTGCTTTATAGTGTTTATGCTTATGTATTTATTACTGTTCTTCCTCCCATATTTGGATATAAAGGTTTTGAAGTAAATATTAGTATTGGACAAATTGCCGAAAGTGTTGGGATTTATTTAGGTATTCCATTTGCATTAGGCATCATAAGCCGATATTCACTAATTAAATGGAAAGGTGAAGAATGGTTTCAAAATACATTCGTTCCAATAATTTCCCCAATCACACTTATTGCTTTGCTTTTTACAATCATTCTAATGTTCAGCTTAAAAGGTGAACTTATTGTTCAAATTCCAATGGATGTTGTTCGAATTGCAATTCCACTTCTTATTTATTTCATTGTAATGTTCATAGTAAGTTTTTTCCTTGGAAAATACTTCGGTGCTGATTATTCAAAAAGTACATCAATTGCATTCACTGCAACAGGAAACAATTTTGAATTAGCAATTGCAGTAGCTATTGGTGTTTTTGGTATTAACAGCGGACAAGCATTTGCTGGTGTTATCGGACCTTTGGTCGAAGTACCTGCACTAATTGCCTTGGTAAACGTTGCGTTTGGGTTTAGAAAAAAATATTTTATTAATGAAATTTAATACTGGAAAATGAAAATTGCATTATTCAGCGATATACATTCAAATCTTCCTGCATTGGAAGCATTTTTTAAAGACCTTGAAACTACAAAACCCGATGCGGTTTATTGTTTGGGCGACTTGGTAGGTTACAACATTTGGCCTAACGAAGTAATTAACGAAATTAGAAAAAGAGGTATTCCGACCATTGCAGGAAATTATGATTTTGGAGTTGGCAGAACCTCGGATGATTGCGGTTGTGCATATAAAACGGACGAAGAAAAAGGAATGGGTGTTCAATCCATTGCATTGACAAATCAGTTAGTAAAACCCAATGAGCGTCAGTATTTGCGGACACTTCCCGCACATATTCAAGTAGAATATCAACTCAATAACGACCATTTATTTTTATTGATGGTTCACGGAAGTCCACGAAAAATAAATGAATATTTATTTGAAGACCGTGACGAAAAAAGTATGCTTCGAATACTTGAAACTTCAAATGCCGACCTTATGTTTTTTGGACATACACACAAACCATATCACCGCATTTTTGAATACGAAAAAGAAGGACAAAAAGCATTTCGCCACGCTATCAATTTGGGGTCAATTGGCAAACCTAAAGACGGAGATCCAAGAGGCTGTTATGTTATGATTACCATAAACGATAACAGTAGCAAGTTTGATAAAGACAGCATAAAAGTTGAATTTATCCGAGTTGCTTATGATGTAGAAAAAGCAGCAAAGGCAGTAGAAGAAAGTATTTTACCAAACGCCTATGCTGATATGTTAAGAAAAGGATATTAAGCAAATGAGAAAGATTTTATTTTTTACCGCTATACTTCTTATTGCTTTTCAAAATACAAAAGCACAATCAACCTATGTAGGCGGAGTTTTCCCGACTATTGACCATTCAGGAACAATCACAAAACATTTAGATTATAGCTTTTATTATTTTGGTGCATTTCCGTTAGTTAATTTCAACAAGCCCGACATTTCTAAAGACGAAAATTTTTTATTGTTCTATTCCGAACAGGCTTTGACATTGAGTTTAAACAAGCATTTGTCTTTTACTGGAAGTTATGTTTACCAAAGAGAAAATGTAACCACCGAAAATTACTTAAACGAAAATCGTGTGTATATTCAAGCAACTTACAAGCATTCTGCAAAAACCTTAAACTTAAAACACCGTTTGCGTTTTGATAACCGTTTTGTCCAAAATAGGATAACAGGAGAAACGCCTTACACACATCGTTTGCGTTATCTCATTGGGCTTGATGTTCCAATCAAAAACAAGAAAAATAATTTATACTTCACGGCTTACGAAGAAGTATTTTTTAATACATTCAAAAATGCAGGTGCATTTTACGGAGAAAATTGGGCCTATGCTGCAATTGGTGTAAAATTAAACGACAAAAACAAAATAGAAACTGGACCACTTTACATCACTTGGAATACAGGCGAAAACAATTGGTTTCATCAATATTATATACAAATGACTTGGCTTTCACACCTTGACTTTACAAAACCAAAATCGACAAAGTAGCCAGCGCATTTGGTGGCACATTTGTATTTTTCTAGCACACCGACCACCGCTATAAAATTTTCAAAAGAGCCACCAAGCAAATGCACAGGTACAGTGCAAACTTGACAAGATATACAGTTGACCGAAAGAAGCCCAGCAGGTAACAGCAGTTTTGCTATAAGCGGGCATTGTATGGCGTTTCAGGCATTCGTTTTTCTTGGTATATTCGTCTAATCTAAAGCATTGCGTTTCCCATTTCCGCTCATCGCAAAGCTGCGGCACGTTAGGCACAATAGTTAAGTTTGTTCGAAGATATTTTTACACTATCTTTGATAGTATCAAATGATAGTATCAATGAAGCCTCCTTATGACATTACAGCTCAGATTCTAAAGCTAATTAGTTCAATATCAATAAAGATTGGTGAAGTAAATGCAAACTATCTTAACAAGCAAACTCCTCAATTACGGAAGCAGAATAAGATTAAAACAGTGCATTCATCACTACGTATTGAAGGTAATACATTAACAGAAGATCAAGTATCTGCAATTCTAGAAAATAAAAGAGTTATTGGGCCCAAGAAGGATATTGATGAAGTAATTAATGCATTGAATGTTTATGATTCATTAGGGAGATTTAATCCTTATTCAAGTAAATCATTTTTAGATGCACATAAGAATCTAATGA
>JBIPLZ010000157.1:0-5606 GCA_044369395.1 Flavobacteriales bacterium
GAAAACTGTGATTTGGGTGGAGGATATTATGTTAGATGTGTTAAATGATTATTGATTAATTTTCATTCCCCCAACGAAACGCTAACAGCGCACAAGCGCAATCCGAAAATGGTATGCGCATGTGCGCGGCACGTTAGCGGCAAGTTGAAGTTCATCAAATCAGCAAAAGAATTATACTATGTATCAAAGGATTCCTTGCGCTTGCCCGCCAAACGAGCAGTCACTGTACAAGCCGAATTGTACACCATAATATCGACAGTAAAAACGAACAGCATCTCTTCGCAAATTAAAAGAGCTGTAAGCCATCATGAGCAGTTATTACATCACCCAAATTATCGATATCAATACTACGCCCTTCATCACTTTCTGATCCACCTAATGCAGCACTCCAATTATAAAACTGAGCATGGACAGTGGTTTGAAAAAAAGAAAGAAAAACAATAAAATATAGATTTTTCATTATTAAGGGTTTAATTGGGGAAAGCAAAATAATATTAAAAAAGTGGCATAGCCATCGACATCTAAAAAATTCGCCTAAACAAGATAATAGGATGCATTAATTTTTCCAAAAACGATAAATGCTGAAGGAAATAAAAATAATCACTATTTACTTAAATCCAAGTCATTACCCCAAGACAACACCCCTTGTAATCAACTGTTATTATATGACTTATAAATTATTTCGAATACATTTGCCCATAAATTTGACTATATCAAATGCAATAAATAAATTTACGATTGTAATAATTAGACAATCGTGATTATGGTCGATATAAACCAATGGAGAAATATATTAGCTGGTTGTTCAAAAATAGAGGCTAGATTTATATTGTTTTTGCAATACATGCTGTATGCCATGTGGTCAAAATTATTCTTTTTCATTTTTCTATTTTTAATTATTGGGGGTATATCATCATTTTATTATTATTTAAATGGGGTTTCCAATATAATTTTCTTAGGTTCTGCTTTAATTCAGATTTTACTTTTTAAACTATTAGACAAAATATTATTTAATGATCGAGAAATTGAATTGGCTGAAATAAAAAATGGGATTCAAGAAATAAATAATTACATAAATAAAAAATCATATGAGTAAGATTGAACCTTCAAAAAAGATTCTATACATAGATATGGATGGTGTTGTAGCTGATTTTGAAAAGTCAATTAAAATACACATCCCAGAGTGGAATATCATATCAAATGAAGAAAAAGGAGCATTAACAGATGAGGTTTGTGGTAGTATTCCCAATTTTTTCCTAAATCTTGAACCTATAGAAGGAGCTATTGAAACGATAAATAAGTTATCTGCTGAATATGATACATATTTCTTATCCGCGGCCATGTGGAATGTACCTCAAAGCTACACTGAGAAGAGATTATGGATAGAGAAATACTTTGGAGAGACATTTAGAAAACGTTTGATATTATCGCACAGAAAGGATTTGAATTTTGGACATTATTTAATAGATGATAGAACATCACATGGAGCAGGTAAATTTATGGGAGAACACATTCATTTTGGAACTGAGAAGTTTCCAGATTGGAAAACTATAGATAACTATCTTGGTTATAGTTTTGATATAAAATTAGACATTGACAATAAACCAAACTTCAATATTTAATTAATATAACTTTTACATTATACAACCACAAGCAAAAGAGGCTAATAGAAATTTAGCATTAAATCCATTTAAAAAATTTTGACCTTAGCGAGGAAGAGCAATAATCAAGAGTCAATCAATGTATTTAAATTAACGGCATTTGATTTAATATTTAAAAATATCAAAATGTTTGTCGCTCTTTTAATGGAAAAGTCCATAAATATTCAAAAGAAAGAAGAATTTAAGGACATCACAAAAAGAAAATAAGTCCTTTTTAAAAATCTGATGGAAAGGCGAAAAGATCTGTGGGATTATTATTCCGTAAATTCAGATGTTGATTTATCAAATATTCAGGCTGCAAAAGAAAACTTAGTTTCACATTGACTGATTCATCCCAATAACTAAATTTTAGCGTTGCAACACTATACAATTAAACAGTCAAGGATTTAGTCACTGATGTGATTGATGTGATGTAAATGAAATCTATTCCTGAGAAAAATAGCAATTGAAGACGATATAGGTTCAATAAAACCTATTAAGGCAAGTTAAATTTATGTTATCAAAAAAATGGTGTAAGCGTAAACTATTTATAATAATTGAATTATAACCTTATTGAAGAGCATGGAAACATCAATAGCTAATCGAGTAAAACAGTTTTCATCAATTGCCAATGATAAGAATTATACTATAAAAAGCAAGATGATTTTGTAAAATAGGAATTAAACAATAGAATATCACATTTAACAGTTACGTAATGGAGGGAGCTTAAATAAAAAGAACAATGGAATAATATAAAATCATTTTACCCTTATGCATTTTATTAAGGATTTTTCAAAAATTGCATACATACAACATCTATCAAAAATATAGTTTATAAATGACTCTTTTCAGATATTTTTGCGCGCACAATCACTCAGGTAAATTTGAAGTAAGAGAACAAGACAACTGCTTTAATCTGTCTGAAATCAATTTATGAGAATTGTCAAGCCTATTAGAATTAAATATTAAAGTGAATATAGTTTATAAGTCTAAAATTAAGCACTATTTTCAAAAATGAAATCACCTAAAATAATTTCTCAATAAAGTAATTATGGATTACGTCTCACTTATTGCTAATACTGGTGTTCAGTTCATTGACCTTACATTGAAATTGGACGATGAAAAATTTCGCGAATTGCGTTTTAATTATTATGAGGGTATAGATTCTTCAACCATGACTTGGTGGTTTGAGGAACTTATTGAAATACGTGAGTTAGGAAAATATATTCGAAAGTCTGATCTACAAGAATTTGGATATACAAAAGAAAGGTTAAAAGAAACTGAGGTTGTTATTAAAATTGAAGAATCTGGGGTTAAACTTTTTGATGAGGACGAAGAAAGAACATTTGGAATTCGAAATGCTGAGCGCACACTTAAAAAATTCGAAAAAAAATGGATTCCCTTGCCATATTTCAAAAACAACCAGATTAATGATAATTTGTTTGGACCTATTGATTGGGTTAGGATTTGGTATGAAATTGATGACAATAATACTATCCGATTAGTACTTGCAATAGATACATCATCATCCGATGATACAAATCAGATTATTTCTCCAGTACTAAATTCAAATCCGAATGAAAACAAATTTACGATTTGTTCAAATGAAGATTCAATTTTAAGTTATTTAAGCGAGTTTACAGGTTGTGCATGGGTTGCAAATTGGCTTAAAAGTCTATTTGACATTAAGCCAGAGGAATCCCAGACTTTACACTTGGCAACATACTTTCATTTGTTAAGAATATTCAATTCGGGACCCTATTTTCCTCGAATTCAACTTTTAAGTGACCAATCAGAAATTATCGATTTGGATTTATCAATCGATATTGGCAATTCACATACTTGTGCCATATTATTTGAGACACCTTTGGAAGGCGACATTAACTTCAATAAGGTTAAAAAGATGTCATTCAGAGACTTATCGAATCCTATTAAAATCTATAATGAGGCATTTCCAACTCGAGTAGTTTTTCGGGAAGAGAATTTCGGGATGAAAGATTCCTTTTTTGCTAAACAAGAAAAGTTTCAATGGCCTAGCATGGTAAGAATAGGTTTTGAAGCAGAAGAACTGATTAACTCATTTCAAGTTAAGCTTAATGTTCACCAGGAGAACAGATCGTTTTACTCGAGTCCAAAAAGGTATCTATGGGATAATAAATTAGCGAAACAGCCTTGGAACTTTCACGATAATGCATACGAAATCCCAAAAAAAGTTTATAAAAAGGGAATTTCGGAACAATTGAAAAGCGATGGAAATATGTGTATGGATGGTGCATGGGGGGCTACACCTCTTTATTCCAGAAAAACACTTATGACACTTCTCTTTTTAGAGCTATTTACCCAGGCAACAACTCAATTCAACTCTTTTGAATTCAGATCGAGTCATGGAAAACCCAATGCACGAAGACGATTACGTCATGTGATAATAAGTTGTCCTACAGCTATGGTAAAGGAGGAGCAAATTGCCTTACGAAAATCTGCTGAGGATGCGGTGAACATTCTCAAGAGTTATTCCAAAAAGCTAAACAGTGACAGTAGTATTACAAGTCCGATAATCTCTCAATCTTTTGACATAATTCCGAGTGTAAAGGATATTAAACTAAATATTGATGAGAAGGCCGAAAGAATAAAAGAAAACGATCGACAACCGATTGACTGGATTTATGATGAAGCTACTTGCGCGCAATTAGTTTTTCTTTATGGATTAATCCAGCATAAGTTCGATGGTAATTCTGCAGATCTATTTAAACTTTTTGGTCACGTAAAATCAGATGGAAATTCGGTATTGAGAATCGGGTCCCTAGATATTGGAGGTGGAACTTCCGATTTGATGATTTGTGAATACGAATTAAACTATAATGATTCCACAGAGCTCATTCCTAATCCACTTTACTTTGAATCCTTTCACTTAGCTGGTGACGACTTGCTGAAAAATATTATTCAGTCTGTCTTAATTGAAGGACGAAGCAAAGACCTCGGAGGTTTATATAGTGAAGGGATTATTGAAAACCATGGCTTTGATTTATTTGGAGTTCAAATTTATGACAAATTAAATGGTTTTTTCGGAAAGGATTCTGCAACTATGAGCTATTTGACGCGCATGATGCGTGTTAATTTCATAAATCAGATTGGTATCCCGTTTGCAAATTTTATTATGGAACATGCAAACGACAATCAAAAATTCAACGCAGGGTTTGATGATATTTTTAAAATAAATAAACCTACAGAAGATGTTCTGAAGTATTTTAAAGATCATTTCGGATTTAGATTCGAAGAGTTGAAGTTCATTGTAGACCCTAATGTTGTCAATAAAATTATAAGAACTACATTTAAAAAATTAATTACACAGATTGCAAAATTAATGCATGCATACCGATGTGATTATGTTGTTATATCGGGTAGACCGTGTAGTTTTAAAGAAATTGAAATCCTATTTAATGAAATTCATCCTGTACAACCGAACCGATTAATTAATCTAAATAATTATTGGATTGGAAAATGGTATCCATTTTCTGATAATAATGGGTATGTTAAGGACCCTAAAACAATTGTCGCTACTGGAGCCTTAATTGGTTTTATGGCTACAAAGTTTTTTAAATTAAATAAATTTAAAATTGACCCTACTAATTTAATTTTAAAACTAAATTCAACTGCTAATTATGTAGGAAAAATCAAAGATAATGTCATAAATGAAATTTATTTAAAAAAAGAACCTAGGAAAAATCAAACCGAAAAATTTAAGGTGTTTGCGATACCTCATTTTATTGGAATTAAAAATATTAATTCACCGAACTATCCGTCTCGCAATTTATTTCAAATTCAGTATAATGAGAAGTATATACAAACTATTTCTAAAAATAATCAGGCAAATAGTTTTCAGAATGCGATTAATCGTTTTAATTCTAAATTACCATACACCATAACAATAACCCGAGAATTTGATGTAGATAAGGAATATATTAAAAT
>JBIPLZ010000158.1:0-5592 GCA_044369395.1 Flavobacteriales bacterium
TTTTGCAGCTGAATTGACTAAATCGGGGTATCAAATTCAACACATCAACAATCCTGTATTGCATGCAGGACTCGAAAAATCAAACGATTTTTTAATGAAAATTGAAGAGTCGCTAGACAATCTTTTTCGTTTGAAAGAGTTATGCGCTGATAAAGGAATTTCCTTTCCTGTTCGAAGCAAGCTCATGTTACTTTATCACTTGAGCAATTTTCCATTGTTTAGACCATTCTTCGCGAAGTGGTTCATTCGAAATAAGCCCCATTGGAGAAATCAATTACTTGGGAAGAGACCCAGTTTGTTCGTTTTTGATTTATACCGTCTCGCATTTTTACTCGATCAATAATCCTGAAATTGCCTATTTTTTGTCGGATTTCGCCTTTATAAATTGTACATTCGTGCAGTAACATCATTCTATGCAATTCTATATTTACAAGGCTTCTGCCGGTTCTGGCAAGACTTACACATTAGTGAAAGAGTATTTAAAAATGGCCTTGGTTGTTGATGATCCTTATCGGTTTCGACGAATTCTTGCCATTACGTTTACTAACAAAGCAGCTGCAGAAATGAAAGAACGTGTAATTAATGTATTACACGACATAGCAATGGCTAATGGCCCTGAAAAAGAAACGAATAAAATACTACTTCAAACAATTTCAGAAGAAATTAATATTCCCGAATTGAAGTTGAAACTGCGGGCTGCAAAAACACTTTCTGCTATTTTACATCAATACTCCGACTTTTCTATTGGAACCATCGACAGCTTTATGCATCGTGTGGTTCGAACTTTTGCACACGATTTACATTTGCCAGTAAACTTTTCGGTTGAGTTAGATCAGGAAGTAATACTTCGACAAGCTATCGAGCAGGTTATGGATAAAGTGGGCTTTGATGAAGCAATTACCCGCGCTCTGGTTGGTTTTACAGAAACACGAACCGACGAGGAGCGCACGATGAGCGTGAATGAAGATCTATTCGTTTCGGCAAGTGATTTACTGAGAGAACAAAAGGCGCAGATTATAAATAAATTGAATCATTTATCTGTTTCTGATTTCATGGATATCCGATTAAAGTTGCAAAACAACTGCAGCGAAATCGAATTGCGTTTTCAGGAAAAAGGAAAAAAGGCCTTAAAAATAATTTCAGAAGCTGGGTTAAAAACATCCGATTTTTTTCAGGGTAAATCAGGAATTGGTAAATTCTTTGTGAATGCATCAAAGATGGGATACGGAATCCCGATAACGTTAAATTCATATCATAGTAAAGCACTTTACGAAAATAAATGGACCGCTTCTAAGCCCAAACCAGATATCCTACAACGTGTTGAATCGGTTCAAGATGAATTGGGTGAAATTGGTCGTTCGATTGTGGCACTTTGGGAAGAAAAAAAATCCGATTATATTATTGAACATCAGTTAAAAGACACCATATATTCCATTGCGCTTCTGAACGAAATCAATAAAATGATTGATCAGATTCGTGATGATCAATTCATTGTTCATATTTCAGAATTTAATCGTCGTGTAGCCGAAATTGTGTTTAATGAACCCGCTCCATTTGTGTTTGAGCGTTTGGGCGAAAAATACAACCATTATTTAATTGATGAATTTCAAGATACATCTATTCTTCAATGGCAAAATTTATTGCCCTTGGTCCAAAACGGATTATCCGAAGAACACACCTCGCTTATTGTAGGAGATGGCAAGCAAGCGATTTATCGTTTTCGTGGAGGAGAAGTTGAACAATTTGCTCACTTACCTAATCCATATCCATTCAATTTAAATGAGATACAAAAAGAACGTTATGTTCTTCTTGAGAAACTTCACAAGCACGAAACACTGAAAGTTAATTACCGAAGTCTTCCTGAAATTATTGATTTCAACAATCATCTTTACGATTTCATCCAAAATGAATTACTTCCAGAGAAATACAAGGAAGTATACGATAACCAAGAGCAGATGGCTCCAGATGGTATTAATGGCGGCTATGTGCAAATGGATTTGATTCCTTACCAAAAAAATTCGCTCGATCGCGATGAAATGCAGCTTGATCGTTGCTTAGAAATTATCTTGGATTTGCGTGATAACAAGAACTATAAACTACGTGACATTGCTATTCTTACCAAAAAAAATCAGCAAGGCACATTGCTCGCGGGGCATCTATTAAACAATGACATTGACGTTATTTCGAGCGAATCATTATTGGTTCAAAATTCACCTGAAGTATCATTATTAGTGGCTTGGATGAATATAATGATTGGATCAAATACATCATTAAACTTATTGGTTGTCTGCAAATACCTGATTGTTAAGAATAAAATTCCATATACCAACATTCATGATTTACTAAAGAATGAAAGAATGAGTGAAAAGAGCGTGCTGAATTTAATGCATGCTGCTGGAATGTCAATGAAATTGGCAGAACTTCGAAGTTTAACCCTATTGGAATGTTGTTTTAGTATTTGTGAAACATTTTCAATTGATATTCAATCGAACACTTATTTGCAGTTTTTCTTGGAAGCCGTTTGGAATTCTGGACGTTCAGCAGCCATCGACATTCCCTTATTTCTAGAATTTTGGGAAGAAAAACGCGAGAAACTAAGTATCACCTTGCCTCAGGATGCCAATGCCGTGCGTATTATGACCGTTCATAAATCTAAAGGACTTCAGTTTCCGGTGGTGATAATCCCCTTTGCTTATGGAGACAGGCCCAAACCTAAAGTAGATTGGGTGGACGACGAAGATTTGCTCCCTGAGGATTTACTTGCCGCTCGTTTAAAACTCAATAAAGAATTAAAAGAAACGATATTAGCGGGATATGTAACGGAAGAAGAAGACCGAGTAACACTCGACGCAATCAATTTGTTATATGTTGCAACTACGCGCCCTGAAGATGCATTGTATATTATTTCAGGAAGAAGTGGTATTAATGGAGGTTTGCAAAAGGGATGGGAAACGTATTTGGAGAAGTATGGTGAATCATCGCAGCCCGAAAATTTCAAGGCTGGTAGATGTTTTTGGGGTGATGCTAACTTCAAAAATGAACGTGTAGAAAAGAAAGACAATAAAACATCGAGCGTTGTTCACCCATACAACATTATACCTTGGCAAGATCGCATTAAAATTAGCCGTCAAGCACCTAAAAACTGGGAATTAGGTGATGAAAGTTCGGCGCTTGCACTTGGGAAACTCGTGCATCGAGCATTGGCAGGTATTAAAACCGAAGACCAAGTGGATTTTGCTTTGAACCAACTTTTGCAGGAAGGTGTTTTGAAGAATGAAGCAATCCCTGAAATGAAACGTTTGGTGAATTCGGTTGTGAGTCACCCTCAACTCAATCATCTTTTTAAAGAAGGTAGCAATGTCTACAATGAACGTCAATTACTTTTACCCGATGGAAAAACAGCAATTCCAGATCGTGTTACTGAACTAAATGGAGCGATAACCATTATAGATTATAAAACTGGATTAAAGAAAGACGATCACCGTGTTCAAGTTGGGAATTATCTGAAATACTTGAAAGAAATGGAATATATCTCCTACAAAGCATTTCTTGTTTACTTGGGAGAGAGCATTGAAGTGGAAGAAGTTTTGGGTTAGTTACAATGAAAACAACCTATCCGAATTTCATATAAAACTGAGCACACTCAAATTCCTTGACCATATTTGTGGTTGCGGAAACATCATAGTAAATACATACTACGAATTAAGATTTTGGAGTTTGAGATTTTAAGTGTAATAATTAATAATTTGTTAATTAGATTCTTATTTTTGTCATATAAACACTATCAATGTTAGAAAGTAATTTGTCACGGGTTCAATGGGCATTTCGATTCCTTTTAACTGCCATGCTTGCAACCTGGCTGCTATCCAATAAAGTTTGGATGACTGATCGAAACTTCCCAATGGTTCCAGTTTTTGATTTTATTCCGCCTTTGCCTTCTCCTGTCGATTATATTTTTTATTGCGTTTTGATAATTCTTACGATTTATCAAATATTATATATAGAAAACAAGAACACTAAAATAGCCCTCATTGCCCTTTTTGCGTTTCTTATGCTAGGCGATCAAATGCGTTGGCAACCATATAACGTGCAGTTTTTTTTGATGGTTAACGCGTTATTTTTCTTTCCAAAATTCACCGATGGCATATTAAATACATTTAGAGCTCTCTTAATCGTGTTTTTCATCATGACGGGAATTCAGGAATTCAATGCTGTTTTTCAACAATCTGTCTTTCCTTGGTTGATATCACCAATTGCTACATTACTGCCAATGAAAATGGAAGCAGGCGTTTTAGAAGGGGGATATGTATTTGCTTTATTAAATTTACTTACCGGTATTGGATTACTCTTTCCCAAAACACGCAATATCGCAGTTATTGCAGCTATCGTTATTAGCTTGTTTCTATTTTATTCGTTGAGTCCAATGGCAAACGATTGGAATCATGCTAGCTTGCCCTATAATATTGTAACAGCTGCATTTACATATGTTTTGTTTTACAAAAGTGAGTTCGATCTGAAATTGGTGTTTTGGAATCCTAAATTTTATTATCAATCGGCTGTAATTGCAATATTTGCAATCATTCCATTGCTGAGTTTTGCGGGATTATACGACCGAATGCAATGCTTCAATGCCTATTCTGGGAAATCGCTTTATGCAAAAATATATGTAACCGAAGACTTGGTTGATCTACTTCCTGATGGCGTTAAACGTTATGTGTATCGCCCCCCAATGGGAGAACCCTACCTGGAAACTACTTATTGGTCGTTTAATGCATTGAAAGTTTCGCCATATAGTGAAAAACGGGTTTATGAAAAATTACAGGAATACGTATGTTCGTTTTCGGAAGGTGAATGTTCTGCGCGGTTAGAGATTTATACCTATAACGGACGTTGATGCATTTTTGAAATGCTTGGCGAATGAATCATTCCCCCTGTTACAAACTCAAAATCTCACCTAATTTTATTATGCGTTTAGTCATTCTCTGTTGCATTTTAATCCTATCAACAACGAGAATTTCTGGACAGGAATCCATTCCCAATCGCATAACTAAAACAGAAGAACTACTAAAATCACTTCAAAATGACCGCGAAGCTATTTTGCGCGAATTAGAAGAATTGAAACTTCAGCAATTGCGTTTAGACCTTGCTAAAATAGGACTACCACAAATTTTCCCTGGCGAAGAAATCATTACACATGAAGCCATGTCGCTGGTGTATAATGAAAAAATGGAGCAAGCCACTTGGGTGGCACATATCATTTTACCCGATGTTGTAAGTGGAATGGTTGGCAGGAGTAATGATTTCAGACCAGATCCACTAGTAAAAACGGGTTCGGCTGTGGATGCGGATTATTTTCTAAAAGATACCTTAACGGATGGATCAATTAAATATGAGGGATTTGGTTTTGATCGAGGTCATCTAGCTCCCTCAGCCGATTTTAGATGGTCTAGTAAAGCCTTATCTGAGAGTTTTTACTATTCTAACATGTCGCCGCAGATTGCCGATTTTAATCGAAACAGTTGGGCAAAACTTGAAGATTTGATGCGCGCTTATGTTCAAGAGAATAATGTGGCTTTATATATAGTAACAGGC
>JBIPLZ010000159.1:0-5558 GCA_044369395.1 Flavobacteriales bacterium
TACTCCGTCAACTATATCCTGAGTAATTTTATAAGAATTATCTTGAATAGTTAAAATCAACTTGGTATTTCTTGAAATTTCATCTTTAATAACTTCGTATGGGTATTCGATTTGTTTTAGGTTGGTATTAGAACTTATATAACTAAGAGTTGAATCAACAGTTTCTCCCATATGAAGATACAAATGTTCTTTATTCTGTTTTGCAAAATGAATATACTCTCCCCAATAAACAGGCAAAATGCGGTATGTATTAATGATTAGCTGAATTTGCTTCAGTTGATTATCAAAAGCAATTGAACTTGTTTCGGAGTTTGGATCGAGAGCAACAGGAATACTCTTGATAATCTTATTATTGATGGCATCAAAAATAACCCAATCACTCGAACAACATCCGCAAACTTCGTCGCAAATAATTTGTCTGTATGCAAACTTTCCGTCCTTACTCCAACCAATTGGTTCTATTTCCTCTTCTGTTTGGGGTATTTTTAAGTTTAAGCTCGCCTTAATCCGATTATTGTCTGATAAATTGCTCTGTTGTGTGTTTTGATTTGCTTCTAATTGAATTTTTAACTCGCTTAGGGCATTTCTTAGAGAGTCTATACTATTCTTGTATTTATTTAATTGAAATGTATTTGACTTGTTCGTTTGTTTGAGTGTATTAATCTCGGAATCTTTCGTTTGAATTTCATTTTTGAGACTATTTATTTGACTCATTTTATTTGAAATATCGGACGATTGTACAGTAATTATTTGGGATAGTGAATCAATATCCCTTTCATGTTCAACTACTTTTTCGCGAAGTTCCGATTTGTTTAATTTGTTTTTTTCCTGTGAATGCAAATGATTAGATATAAATAAAAGAAAAATCAGAGCTGCAATAAAAGTTATTTTTGTCTTCATTACTTATTGGGATATTATATTAAAATCTGCAATTACTTTAATATCGAAATTATTGGTCAAAAATTAAAGAGGTAAATCTAGGAAATAAATTTGCTTTTTAAGTTTATATTGCTCATGTTTGAAAAGACACTTTCGAAGAAATTTAAATAGCTAATGAAAGAGTACTATTCAGACTTAACATCATATAAAATCGAATGTCGTTATTAAAATCGTCCAATAATAAAATAAAACTTATTTATTTTACCGACCCGATTTGTTCAACTTGCTGGCTTGTTGACCCCTACATCTACAGACTCATACACGATTTCAAAGATCACATTTCACTCGAAATAAAAATGGGTGGCTTACTTCCATCATGGAATGAATTTAAATCTCCCGATACTTCCCTTTCGAAAGAACAATTTCTTTCAAATTTAATTCATAACCAATCGAAGCAATATGGTGCCGATATGGATGGAGATATTTGGATTGAGCAGCCTATTAAATCCTCATTTCCAGCATCCATTGCATATCATGCAGCTAAGCTTCAAGATACCGAGAAGGCGAATAAATTTTTACGCACAATTCGGGAAATGTTATTTATTGAGAAAAAAGATATTAGTACTGAGAATAATTTTACGAGTGCAGCTATTCGATGCGGGTTGAATGTAGAACAATTACTAAGTGACTTTGAAAACGGAAATGCAGAAAAAGGATTTGAGGCCGATTTGATTGAAAAAAAGGAATGGAGTATTACGCGATTTCCAACATTGATTTTTCAGAATGAAAATGGTGAATGTATAATCGATAAGCAGGTTTTAAATACAATCACTGAATCGGAGATATTGAATTATTGGTATGAGATTATTTACAAATTATCGGAAGGGAAAATTGAACGCATTGATCACAGAACAGATCCCATTGTATTGTTGGATGGGTTTGAAATATTGTCGACACGTGAAATGCACATTATGACCGGAACACCCATTCCGGAATTAAAAAAGCGCTTAGATATCTATTGGAAAAATGGCAAGTTAGCCAAAGAAGAAAAAGACTATCTCGATAATTGGAGAATAATTGAAAGCAAATACAAAATTCAGAGTAATAATTTTCAATTTAAAACTGCATCCATCATTGGAGGTGGAATTTCGGGGTATGTAATGGCACTTTGTTTAAAAAGAAACGGTGTTATATCGAATATTTACGAACGAAAAATCGATCACACTCAGGCTGGATTGGGGTTTCTTTTATTAAAAAATGGGATAGATGCTTTAAATGTTTTAGGTTTAAAATCGAAGGTGTTAAAAAAGGGAAATCCAATTAATTATTTCAAAGCAATTAGTCCAGACGAAAAAGAAATTTACACCAAACCCCTCGAACATTGTATTGCGATTAGTCGAAAAAACATGATGGATTTATTGTCCGAGGAGTTCGATGAAAATCATGTGAAATACAACATGTCGTTCGAAAAAATAAATTATTCAAACGAAGGAAGTATCGATTCTATTCAATTTGAAAATGGCAAGCAGGTAAAATCGGATGTATATTTTGGAAGTGATGGAATTCGTTCAAGTATCCGAAATCAAATCTTCCCCAACACCGAACTTGCATCTGTTGGCGAAGAAGAAATTGTTGGGATTGTTCATTTACCTGAATTAAAAAGCAATAAAGATTTATTTTTAAAAGTAATTGATTCAGAACAAGGATGTTCGATGGGACTCATTCCATTGTTGGACGATCAATACATTTGGTTTTTTCAATTTAATTCGAGCTTACATCAGCTTTCCGACAATAAACCTGAAACGATAGCAGAGTTTATGACCGAAAGGACACTCAATTTCCCAAGTCAATTTAAAAGTGCCATAAAAAACACCCATTTCAATCAGGTTTTTTTATGGGTTTCAAAACGGATGGATTTATTACCATCATTTCATAAAAACAACATAGCACTAATTGGCGATGCCGCTCATCCACTTTTAGCATTTACAAGTCAAGGAGCAAATTCTGCTATTGAAGATGCCTTGTGTTTAGCAAGTTTATTATCGGAGCAAAAACCGGAAGAAACTTTCGAAAATGTTTTTGATAATTATTATGCTAAACGCAAAGTCTTCATTCAAAAATACATTAAAGAAGGCGACGAATTAGTGAGTAATTTCCTCGAAATGAAAACATCTCAAGAATTTAAAATTCCACTTGCCATACATTAAATAGATGAGTTTATTTGCAAACAATCAGGTTGAATTAGACATATTACGAAAACGTGCATTTAATTACCGTTGGGCAACACACGATATTGATGTTATTCCATTAACAGCAGCAGATCCCGATTTTCGGGTAGCTAACCCAATTGTAAATGCTATTCAGGAATATTCCTCGGCTGGATATTTCCCTTATGGAAATCCATTGGGTGATTCTGCATTTAAAAATGCAATTGCTGCTTGGTATAAACGAAAGAAAAATGCCACAGTAAATTCGGAATTTGTTTTACCGGTAAGTAGTGCTGCATTCGGTTTGTTCGTGTGTGCAAAAACCATATTAAAAGAAAACGAGAATGCAATCATTCCCAATCCGGTCGATTTTTTATTTCGGAAATCCATTGAACATGCTGGTGCACATGTTATAACGTGTAATGTTGATAAACAAACTGCGCAATTCGATTTGGATGAACTCCGTAGTTTAATTGACCCGCAAACACGAGCTATTTTCTTGTGTAATCCCAATAATCCTTTGGGGAAAATAATTTCTGCCGAACATTTAAATGCTATCATTGCTCTTGCACAAGAACATAATTTGTGGATTGTATCCGATGAAATTTGGTCGGATATTTTCTTTGAAAATCCGTTTACTAGCATTTTAAATGATTCTTTAATTCAATACAACCGTATTTTAATTGTTTCGGGATTATCCAAAAACTTTGCATTGGCAGGACATCGCATTGGGTATATTATTTCATCAGACGAAGAAACATTTAATTCCATATACCAAGTTTCAGGACATGCCACAACGGCTTTTGGAATATCTGTATTGGCTCAAGTTGCAGGAACAGCCGCGCTGACACTTTGTGATGATTGGCTGAGTAATTTCCAAGCACATTTAAGTAAAATGCGTCAATTAACTTTAGCATTTATTGATGAGATTCCCTATTTAGAAAATAATCATCCAGACGCAACTTATTTAGCATTTCCTCAGGTTATAAATACAAATAAGACATCTGCAGAAGTAGCAGCTAAAATTTTAGAAATCGCTCGAGTTGCTTTAGTGCCAGGGGGAATAAATTGGTTTGAATCAGAATCCGAAGGACATATTCGTATTTGCTTTTCAACCTCTGAAGAAATATTGAATGAGGCGTTTAATCGAATTCGTTTGGTTGGGAATTCTGTTATTTAATTGGATTTTCTTCGTCAATTACGACGGCATTTATTCCGTGAAAATAAGCGAACCCCTGATTATACCAATGGCCTGCATTTATTGATAAATCTGTGTAAAATACCGTTTGAGGTATATGTTTAATGGCAGGTAAATGCAATGTATCTTGAGAAGAAACTTGTGTATGTTGTTCAACTAAATGCTCTCTTAAATCGAGTTCTTTTCGATATGATGCAAGTTCTTTCAAATCGAAAAGTGCAGTTCTTAAGTTGCTTGAATAACTGGCTTGAAACAACAAAACAAGTGCGATAAAAGAAGCCAAAATTGTTTGAGATAAGATTCTTTTATATAGTAAATCGAAGATCACATTAAATAGAAAATATCCTGCAATAAATAGAAAGAGAAAAATGATATTTAACAAACGGTCGGGCGGATTTGTCATTCCCGTTGCATAAATGAAAGGGAAAAACAATAATGGAATCATAAAGAATGAAAGCCCAGAAAACACTTTCATTTTATTTGAAAGATGAATATTGCCCGTAGATTTTAACAATGCTAGAGCAAGCCAAACAAACAAAATTGGAGATGATCTAAACCAATCTTTTAAATAATGAAACGTTAATTGAAAACTCGAGTTAAAAGAAAATAAAAAATCTCGTGCTGGATGATGCGCTTCGAGTAAAAAGAAATTCGAACGTTGCATATTACCTGGGGTAAGTAATTCGAATGCAGCTCCAATCACAAAAGCAATAATGGCCCAATAGCTGAAACGATCTCTTTTACTTTTAATAAATACCAATAAAATTAACCAAGCCATAATGAGGATGTTAATTTCATTTGTTCCTGCGATAATAAAAGGCAATAAAACAATGAGTATTTTATTGATTTTGGATTTATTTTCTTTCTCGATTAATACATACCAATAGAGCATAAAAACCAAGCCTGGCAAATACACCCAAGAGCCCGTAAACCAATATAAAAGTTCAACGACACTGGGCAAATAACATAAAATAAAACCCGCAATAAGAGAAAATGCGATAATCATTTCTCGAGTAAATTTTCTTTCTTTAAATAGTATTCGAGCAAATAAATATGGAATAAATAAAAATAAAATAATTTGAAATGTATTTAATAGTGCAGGACCAAATTGCTCTCCAAAATTTAAAGGATTTAATAAAAAAACAATGATATAAGAAGAAAATCTTCCTCCCCAATGCAAATAGGTTTCTTGAATGGCTCCCCAAAATCCCATTTTTTGAACAAGCGCGTAATCGGCATAATCGTCAGATGATGCAACTCCATGAAACCCTAAA
>JBIPLZ010000160.1:0-5557 GCA_044369395.1 Flavobacteriales bacterium
TTTAAATCGGCTGCATTTTCGATACGCTTTTTGCACATGTCGCAATTACCAGCAACACGAAAGCTTGCATTTACTTGAGCGGAAACATTGCATGTTAAAAATGCAAGAATGCTTGAAAGAATGAGGGTTTTCATGATACTATTGTTTTAAGAATGAATGTTGAAATCATTGAGATAATCAAAAACTTCATTCATCTTAAATACGAAACTGCCCAAATGCAATACACCGATCGGGCGGTTTTAAATCATGGAATTTATTGTTGAAACGTAAATTTTTTGGTGTTTTAAGAAAGCTCCTTACTTCGAAATTTGTTGGGAATGATTCCGAATAATGCGCAGATAACTGACATGTTGATGATGAAGTTGAAGCATGAGAATCTTGAATTTTTAATGCAAACTGAGCTTCATCACAGCATGAATCCATAGTTGACTCATCATCACATCCACACGATAATTCATGAAAAGGATTGAATGTAAATGAACTAAATTCTCCATGGCAATAATGTGCCTGAAAACGAACCCCTGCTGTACTGATTAAATACAGGAATAACAAGGATATGGAGAGAAGTCTTATCACACTGTTAAGCTGTAATTTGCAAAGGTTCACACGTATAACCAGCGGCAATTAACGTATCAATGATTAATTGCTGACTAATGTTATCCTGCAAAACAGTTAATATTTTATCAGGATTTTGGGTATCGACATTCCAATTTCCCTCTCCAAGGATCGCATTGAGTGAAGGCGAAACAGCCCGCACACAACTTGCGCAATTAATTGTGGTTGAAAATTGAAGATGCTTCATTTTTTATCGATCGTTTCATTGAATCTGGTTGTCAAACCGAATGAATTATAGTAGGTTTGATGCCGTTTCAATTATTAAGAATGTACAAAGATATAAGAAGTCGCTTATTACTGATTACAAGTTTGCTAATTCTGCTTTTTCCCTTGAATAGCTATTCTCAAAAGCATGATAAATATTGGGTATTTTTCAAAGATAAACCTGATATGAATTTTGATGCTTATGCCTATTTCGATTCAAAAGCGATTGAACGAAGAATGTTGCAAGATTTACCTTTATTCGATTGGACCGACTTACCAGTTTCCTCCTATTATTTAACGCAGGTAGAAGAAAATTGCATTCAATTAAAGATGCATTCTCGTTGGTTTAATGCAGCAGTTGTTTTTGCTACTGAAGAGCAGATTACAAGACTTTCTGAATTTAATTTTATTGATCGCATAGAACAATCATACAAGTTGGATGTACAAGTTGCAACCCATGAAAACTTAGAAAATATAATAATTAGTGATGATGAGGATGAAGATGACCTTCGTCTATTAGAAAAACAAACAGAACGTATGGGAGCTGATTTGTTTGCATCAAAAGGATATACGGGCAAAGGAATCCGCATAGCTATTTTTGATGTTGGATTTACAGGAGCCAATGAGCATCCTGCATTTCAACATATTCTTGGCAGAAAAGGGGTTATAAAGACCTGGGATTTCGTTAAAAATGAGGAATTTGTTTGGAAAGGAGGTACTCATGGAACCGCAGTTTGGTCTTGCATTGCTGGAAAATTGAAAAATCGTTGGGCTGGTTTAGCAAGAGATTCTGAATTTTTACTTGCTCGTACTGAAATAGGAAATAAAGAACCATTTTCAGAAGAGGAAAATTGGATTGCTGCTGCCGAATGGGCCGATAAAAATGGTGCGGATATCGTAAATAGTTCCTTAGGTTATACTGATACACGTTATTTTCCAAGACACATGGATGGAAAAACAGCCTTCATTACTCGAGGAGCAAATATCGCCGCAAGAAAAGGAATGCTCATAGTAAATGCTATCGGAAATGAAGGGGATAGTGATTGGCGCATTATGGGGGCTCCTGCTGATGCGGATTCGGTTTTGTCAGTTGGTGGAGTTGCACCTTGTTGTAATTCACACATCAATTTCAGTTCGTACGGTCCAACTCGCGATATGCGATTAAAACCCAATGTATGTGCGCAAGGACGTGTGTTTTGTGCAAATCCCATTGAAGATGAAGCAGCCGATGGAACCTCGTTTGCGAGTCCATTAGCCGCAGGATTCGCAGCCTGTGCATGGCAAGCCAAACGAGATTTAAAAGCAATGGAATTGTTTAAAGCGTTAGAAAGTAGCGGCCATCTTTACCCCTATTTTGATTATGCTCATGGTTATGGAGTGCTTTCTGCTCAACGTTTTTTGGAGGGTATCGAAGACTCAAGTACATTTGAATTTCAGAGAGCAACAGTTACCTCAGAAGATGGAATTAGCTCTGAAAAATTTAATATCGTTGTAAATGCTTCAGAATTAATGGTATCAGAAACGGACGATTCTCATTATATGTATTATAGTATAATGAATCCCAAAGGCGGATTGGATGAGTATTATGTCATTAATGTAACGGAAGAAATTCCTTTGAGTTTTAATGTGAACGCATATCCCAATGGTTCAAAACTTCGAGTATCTTATAAAGGCAATATGCAAGAAATAACATTTAGCAATGAATAAAATAACCTCCATTTTCGCTAGTTTACTAATGCTTTCTATGAGCTTATCAGCTCAGGAAGAAATCCTAGAAATGAATCCAGCTGTTGATACGATTGAGCCTCAAAAAGGTCCCAATCGAAAACATTTTGTTCATCCATTTATGAGTTTTGGAATGTG
Source organism: Flavobacteriales bacterium (assembly GCA_044369395.1). GTDB lineage: Bacteria > Bacteroidota > Bacteroidia > M30B66 > M30B66 > CALQRR01. The sequence goes on from JBIPLZ010000160.1 coordinate 2,683, forward strand.
CGTTGATGCCGGAGAAACAGGTGCACGTGTTAAACAACCTCGAGTTGATCAATTTACTTTTGGATTTCGTTACAAGCGTCGTATTGCTGAACATTTCGCTTGGGGCTGGGATTTAGCATACAACGTCAATGATTTTGCTTTGAAACAAAACCTCATTAAAACAACCCCAGATTCGTTTTTATACGATTCGCAACGTATGATTTTCAATAATGTTCAAGCGGGTTTGTATGTGCGTTTGAATTATGGAAAAAGAGGAAACACTATGGGTAAATACATCGATTTGGCTGGTTATGGGGATGCTGTTTTTGCACACACGCTTTTTACTAAATACCATTTATTAGACAATTCAGTAGTACGATCTCGTCGTACAGGATTAGGTTATTTTCAGCGATTGAATTATGGTGCGCAAGTTCGATTCGGATTCAAAAAAGTTATCTTTTATGGACAATATCGACTATCTGATATGTTCTACAAACCCGAAAATTTCGCTGAATTACCGAGAATTATTGCGGGTATTCAATTTAGCTTACGTTAATTTCTCATCTTGAAAATTGCAGTCAATACCCGTTTATTACTTCCCGGAAAATTGGAAGGAATAGGTTGGTTTACTTATGAAACGCTAAAACGCATTTCTCAAAATCACCCAGAACATGAATTTCTGTTCATTTTCGACAGACCATTCAGTGATGAATTTGTGTTTGGAAGCAATGTAAAAGCCGTTTATGCGGGACCACCAACGCGCCATATTTTTCTGTTTTTTCCTTGGTTTGAATTTCAAATTCCGCGCTTACTCAAGAAATACAATGCCGATGTTTTTGTGAGTACCGATGGACAATTATCACTTTTAAGCAATGTACCTCAAATTGCAGTGATACATGATTTGAATTTCCATCATAATCCCGAGCAGTTGCCTAAGCTCGTTCGTTGGTATTACAATACATTTTTTCCTAAGTATGCAAAAAAAGCGACGCGAATTGCAACTGTTTCGGAGTATACAAAGCAAGACATCGTTAAAACATACGGAATCGATGCTTCAAAAATTGACGTTACATGGAATGGCTGCAATACACGTTATGTTCCATTATCAGAAATGGAAAACGAACAAACGCGTTTACATTATACCGATGGAAAAGCATATTTCCTTTTTGTTGGATTGATTATTCCACGAAAGAACCTGGTTCGTTTAATGCGCGCATATGAGCTATTTAAAACACAAACCGGTTCTGAAATACGTTTGCTCATTGTCGGAGAAAAAAAATGGTGGGACAAAGCGCATGAAGAAACTTTTCAATCGCTTGTTCACAAGAATGATATTCATTTTGCAGGGCGTTTAATGGCTGAAGATCTTCACAAGGTCTTGTCGGCGGCGTTTGCTTTAACTTTTGTACCCATTTTTGAGGGATTTGGTATCCCAATCATCGAAGCTTTTTCGTGTGGGACTCCTGTAATTACATCCAATGTCACATCCATGCCGGAAGTTGCGGGCGGTGCTGCTTTATTGGTTGATCCATATCAAGAAAAGGATATTGCCGAAAAGATGAAGATGCTGGTTGATTCAGAAGAACTTCAAAAGAGTTTAGTTGAAAAAGGATTGGAAAGAAAACAAGCATTTTCATGGGATTATACTGCATCACAATTGTGGAAATGCATAGAAAATGTGCTTGTAAGAATCAAAGCATAAAAAAACCGGTTCCGCTATGCGGAACCGGTCAACAAAAAAATTAACCTAACCTTAACTTTTTTTGTTTCCGTCATCCTAAAATGACATGGCAAGATTAAGAAGAATTTTTATAAAAACAAATTGTTAAATAGCTAAATGCTTACAAAGAGGGAAATTGAGTTAATAGTGCAAACTATTAGTTTAAGTAAACATTAAGACAATTCTCATCTTGATTTAAGGTAAAATAAGCAAATACGTTAACATATTGTTAATATTCCAAAGTCGATTTAGCTTATTTGTTACACCTATCAAAAACAATATTTATTTTCATTAATCACTTTTTGAGCAATGTGCTGACGCAGTTCTTTGGTATTTAAAGGACCGACTTTGGTAAATCGACGTAAACCCATCATCATCATTCTGAGTTCATCGCCTTCTGCAAAAGAATTCAATGCATTTTTACCCGCGATGTAAATTCTGTCTGAAGCATCATTCAAGTAAACACGCGCCATTTCAATTTTCAATGCAGATTCAGCTTCTCCTTGCGTTTGATGAACTTTTTCGGCACGTAACAAAACCGATTCACTGATATACAATTCAATCATCATATCGGCAATGTTCATCAAGATTTCCTGCTCTTTGGCCAATGTCATCATGAGTTTTTGAACAGCCGCGCCCGCAACCATCAAAACCGCCTTTTTGAAATTGGCAATGGTTCGTTTTTCAGGAGCAAACAAGGAATCGTCAGGAGCACTAAAGTCCGGAATAGCCATCAATTCTGCTGCTACTGCAGATGCAGGTCCCATCAAATCGAGTTCACCTTTCATGGCGCGTTTCAGCATCATATCAACCGTTAGCATGCGATTGATTTCGTTGGTACCTTCAAAAATTCGGTTAATACGAGCGTCACGGTATGCTCTGTCCATAGGAGCTTCGGCTGAGTAGCCCATTCCTCCATAAATCTGAACGCCTTCATCAACAACATAATCGAGTGTTTCGGAACCATGTACTTTTAATATCGCACACTCAACGGCAAACTGTTCCACACTTTTTAATTTGGCTTTGAACGGATCCATTCCACCTTCAACTAAGGTAGCATATGCATCATCAATATTTTGTCCCAATCGATAAGTTGCCGCTTCACATGCATAAACTCTTATCGACATTTCGGCCAATTTGTGACGTATTGCTCCGTATTTCGAAATGGCTCTTCCA
>JBIPLZ010000249.1:0-3978 GCA_044369395.1 Flavobacteriales bacterium
GTTTCCGTTCAGGCTCAAAAAACCGATTGGAAATCTTTTATCCCACAACTGCAGGAAAAATGCAAGTTGCAAGCATCTGATTTCGATAATGTAATTGTAACGAGTCATCACAAATCAACCAAATCAGGTTTGGAGGTTATCTGGCTGCGTCAAACAGTTAACGGATTGGAAATTTTTGGTGCCGATATGCAATTGGTACTCGATAAAAATCAGAATCTAGCTCAACAACAGTGTCATTTCTTAAGTAATCTTTCTTCTCGTCTTCCTCTTGAACAAGATCTATTATCCATGGAAATGGCTGCCGAAAAAGCACTGCTATCCAAAGGCATAGACTCGAAAATCGAACTTAATGAAATTCAATCTTCACGGATAAATCGCTGGACTGCACAAAACAAAGGTGTTAAAGGAAAAATCAATATCGAACATGCATTTTGGCCAGATAAAGACGGTAAGCTACATGAATGTTATACCTTCCGCTTCACCCCTCAAAATTCCGATTCTCAATGGCAAATCCGAATTGATGCGGCCAATGGAAATGTCCTCGATTCTCGAAATCTAACCCTGAGTTGCCATTTCGAAACGCCTCAATTACCCTCAGGAGCCCAGCCTCATCATAGTGCTAAACTCCAATCGAGTGATCAACTTTTAAACGATGGTTCCATTTACAGAGTTTTTCCTTATCCCTTAGAAAGCCCATTGAATGGTCCGCGTGTTTTACTAAATAATCCTGCTGATACGCAAGCCTCGCCTTTTGGATGGCATGATCTCGATGGAATTGAAGGCGTGGATGATACACGTTCGGTGGGGAATAATGTAAACGCATACGACGACCAAAACGACGATAACTTGCCCGATGGATATGTGGAAGGCGGAACATCGTTGAATTTTGATTTTCCCTTCTCCCCAACACCCAATAGTACACCGCTAAATAGCCGAGAAGCAGCTATAACTCAGTTGTTTTATGCAAATAATCGAATTCATGATGTTTTGTGGCATTATGGTTTTGACGAAGAAAGTGGAAATTTCCAAGCAATTAATTATTCGGGTGCTTCGGGAGATTTTGATGCAGTTAATGCTGAAGCTTTTGACGGAAGCGGAACTAACAATGCCAATTTTGGAACACCTCCCGATGGTGAATCTCCTCGCATGCAAATGTACTTATGGGCTAATAATGAAGGTGTCTTTTTATCCGTAAATACTCCAAGTGCTATTGCTGGAGATTATGTTTCTGCGGTTTCTGCCTTTGGTCCTCAGACAACACCTAGCCCAGTAACTGGCCAGCTTGTTGAATCGAATGATGGATCATCAAATCCAAATTTGGGCTGCGAAGCCTCTTTAGACGATTTATCGGGTAAAATTGCGATTTTCGATCGCGGAACGTGTCCATTCGTAGATAAAGTTTATAATGCGCAACTGGCTGGAGCAATTGGGGTTATAATTGTTAATAATCAAGCTGGACTTCCATTCAGCATGGGAGGTGTAAATCAGGATATTACTATTCCAGCAATAATGATTTCTCAAGCTGATGGTAATCTTATCAGAGAATTACTAAATCAAAATGTAAATGTTACAATTAACATTAATTCATTAGGAAGCACTTTTGATGCATGTTTCGATAATGGTGTAATTGCACATGAATACGGACATGGTGTTTCGAACAGACTTACTGGAGGCCCATTAAATGTCGAATGCTTATTTAACGAAGAGCAAATGGGTGAAGGTTGGAGCGATTTTATTACATTAATTATGTCAACCACCGAATCTAATTCAGCCAATGAAGCAAGGGCAATTGGTAATTATGTTCAAGGTTTTACGACCAGTGGTGGCGGAATTCGTCCTTTTCCATACTCTCGGGACATGAGCATCAATCCAGTTACTTATAATGACATTCAACAACTTTCAATTCCACATGGTTTGGGCTCTGTTTGGTGCAGCATGTTGTGGGATTTATATTGGGATATGGTGGATTTGTATGGATTTGATAATGATATTATAAATGGTAACGGGGGAAATAATATGGCCTTGCAATTGGTGATGGACGGCATGCGCTTGCAAGTGTGTTCACCCGGTTTTATTGATGGTCGGGATGCCATTCTGCAAGCCGATGAATTGAACTTTGCAGGAGCCAATCGATGTCTTATATGGAATACATTTGCTCGCCGAGGTCTTGGATTTAGTTCCAATCAAGGTAGTTCTGAAGATGCATTTGATGGAACTACAGCTTACGATACCCCGCCTTCATGTTCGGATACCGATTTTGCTTATTTCACTTCCAGCTCTCAAATAATTTGTGCCGGATCTTCTATATCATTTAACGATTTAACAATTCCTAACGCCTCAAGCATTTTGTGGAGCTTTGAAGGAGGTTCACCTGCAAGTTCAAGTGCATCTTCAGTAGATGTTATTTACAATAACGCCGGAACATATCCTGCAATTTTAACAATCACAAATTCTTTAGGAACAGACACATACGAACAAACCATAACTGTTGGTCAATCACCTACACTTACTGCAAACATTGGAATTGCGAGTGCTACTGCAGATAATGGTTTCATCTTTATTTCAATGATTGGTGGAGTTTCACCGTTCACAACGAATTGGGAGGATTTTCCAGGACTCAATGATCTTACTATAAACTACCTCGCTCCCGGAACTTACGCGGTTACTATTTCTGATGCTGCGGGTTGTTCCGTTGATACATTCTTTACTGTTACTCGAGCAGTAGGCATAGAGAAAGAAATAACTTCCTCTTTCGCAGTTTTCCCAAATCCATTTTCAGAATCATTTACTATTTCGTTTAATACGAATAGTTTACCAAATAACTATAAGTTGTTCGATTTGAGTGGTAGATTAATAGATCAAACGCTATTAAGCTCACATTCAAGTTCAAACAGAACTATTTCCATGAAGGGTGTTGCATCTGGTACTTACATAATTCAGGTGCAATTTAACGATGGATCGATGGTATTTGAGCGCCTTGTGAAAAAGTAATTTATCGTTTTAGGTAACGAATAATCATCACAGTCAGCGCAAATAAAAACATGAATATGCTGATGCGGTTCATGCCATTCATAAAGCGAACGCTAGAATTTGCCTTGGTTTCCTTGCTTCTGAAAAGCGTCCGGATATCCAAATAATAGAGGATTTTTTTTAAGATCATGGTCCTGATTTGTTCTCAAATGTACTTGAGATATTGAAACATCCAATGCGTTAAATTGTTTTTCGGCCTGCCCTTCGGCCTCGTCATCGGCTATACTCCGCTCCCGACCAACATGTCGGGATGCGGGGTGCCGCCTCTACCGCTCAGGCGGGATTCAACTAAATAATATTTCATTTCCATGAATTGCTATTAATTATTTGATACTTTTGTGATATCAAAACGATATCAATGAACGAAAAATTAATTCAACCAAAATCAGGAGCAATTGCACTTGTAGTAGTCTTTATCTTATTAGCCATATCAATTGGTACGGCTATTTTAGAACTTTATTTTATTGCGCCGGTCGCATTAGTACTTGCCATTTTAGGCTTAATCGGATTGGTTGTAGTCAATCCAAACGAATCGGTTGTTGCCGTCTTGTTTGGTTCGTACGCAGGCACACTGAAAGAAAACGGTTTTTTCTGGATGAACCCCTTTTACATCAAGCGAAGAATCTCCTTGCGTGCTCGAAACAACGAAAGCCTACCAATCAAAGTCAACGATAAATTAGGGAATCCAATCATGATTGGAATTGTCTTGGTTTGGCGTGTCGAGAATACGTTTAAAGCTGCATTCGATGTCGATAATTACGAGTTGTTCGTGAAGATTCAAAGCGAATCGGCCATTCGTAAATTGGCGGGTATTTATCCTTACGACAGTTTCGACGATGATCATTCAGATATTTCGCTGCGTTCGGGTGGAGATGAAATCAATCATCAGCTAGAAAAAGAACTTTCCGAACGATTACAAATGGCGGGCATTTCCGTTATTGAAGCCCG